>CAZSME010000032.1:0-10710 GCA_964607665.1 uncultured Nitrospirota bacterium
GAGGCCGGCGGGAGGGGCGGCGGGAAGATCGGGAAAGAGGTGGAAAGCGGCGTTCACCGACTGCTTGACCAATTTAAAGACCGCATCCAGTTTCGTTCCCCTTTCTCATTTGAGATTCAAGTGGCAGACGCCTCGATGACAAGCCTGTTTCGTGAAATCGCCCGGTGTCTTGCCGTCATGGAAGGAGAGGTTGGATGAAAAAGGGGGTTTTTATTGTTATTGGCATACTCATCGGCATCGTTCCTTCGGCGTTCGGTGCCGTGGTTATTGATCGCATTGCCGCTGTTGTGAATAAGGAGGTGATTACGCAAAGCGAATTGGACGCCACCGTCACCCCCCTTTCTCCCCCACAGCAACCGACGTCAGTGCTCCACGCCTCCGTATCCCTTCGTTCGTCGCTTCAGCTAAAACAGATCATCGACAACCGGGTGATTGTTCAGACGGCGGAACGCCTGGGGGTACGTCTTACCGACTCGGATATTGACGAGGCATTAGAAGAGATTGCGGCGCAAAACCGTCTGCCCAACCGGGACGCATTGCGGCAGGCGGTTGCATCCTCTTTGCCATGGGATCGCTATCTTGCCGATTTACGGCTTGAGTTGCTCTTGGCAAAATTGATTCACCGGGAGATCGATCCCCAGCTCTTTTTGACACAGGAAGAGATGCGGGGGTATTACCAAAATGCGCCGGAACAATTCTATACCGGTGATCAAGTCACGCTACGACAAGTCGTGTTTCGTCTGCCCTCCGATGCGTCGCCCGAGCAGATGACCGAAATGGAAAACATGGCCGAGCAGTTTTACCATGACCTGGGCGCAGAAAAAAGAGAGGATCGAGGGGACGCCTTTGAAGAGCGGGCTGGAGATCCAGGGAACATCGAGGAACTGGGCACGTTTAAGATGGAAGCGTTGATGCCGGAGTTGGCGCAAGTGGTTTCCCGGTTGGGGATTGGCGGGATTACGCCGGTGATTCGAACCCCCGCGGGATTTCATATCTTTCAAGTCACGGGCAGAACAAAGGGGACACGGCAATCGTTTGAAGAGGCGCAGCCTGCGATTGTTAACCTGCTTCTTAGAAAAAAAAGGGAGACCCTCTCCCGCGCCTGGTTCGATAAGATCGTCCGCCAGACGTTTATTGATATAAAATAGCGGTCGGCTGTTGTTCTGTGTCTAATAAGCCGTTTGACATTGTTAACGCCACGCGTTATTATTCCGTCTGATGATAAAAAGTTTTGGGAGCAAGGAAACAGAAAACCTATTTAATCGCGAAATATCTCGGAAGTTTCCTCAGAGTATCCAACAAATAGCTCGTCGGAAACTTGAGATTTTGGATGCAGCGGATGTCCTTCAAGATTTTTGTATACCCCCCTCTAATCACTTTGAAAAACTATTGGGTGATAGAAAAGGACAGTACAGCATTCGGATCAACAAGCAATGGCGTATCTGTTTCAAATGGCATGATGGGGATGCTTACAACGTAGAAATCGTTGACTATCATTAGGAGAAACCGATGACTAAAAAACTGCCGCCGATTCATCCGGGCGAAATCCTCAGGGAAGAGTTTCTCACGCCGATGGCGATTAGCCAGTATCGATTAGCGAAGGATATGAGTGTGCCGGCAAGGCGTATCAACGAAATCGTACACGGCAAACGCTCTATTACCCCGGACACGGCCCTGAGGTTATCACGTTATTTTGGTCTTTCAGAACGATTTTGGATCAATTTACAAGCACGGTATGACCTTGAAACGGAAAAAGACAAATTAGAAAACAGGCTTAACAAAGAAGTCCACGTTTATGCCGCCGCGGTTTAGTTAATTGAAGGAGCCACGGGAATAAAAGCACTTCTCTTGTAGACTTCAAGCCTATTTCGCGCGGAGCCATTTTGAAACCAATGGGCCTTGCTGCTCTTTAAAACGGATGCCGATCTCGATAAACTCCACGGTTTGTAAAAGCGCGCGTTCGGCCGCCTCCACCCGGTTTTCAGGCCGATTGAAAAATTGCGTAACGTCGGTCTTCCATTCGGGCCTCCACAACGATCGCGTGGACTGAATCATCCGAGTGGCCGCAACCGATCCCCCCTTTTCACGCAATTTCGCCCAATGCGTTTTCACAAACTCCCAGCTCACCTCCTGCACCTTCGGTTGACGAAGCAGATAACGCACCGGCTTCCAAACATCCTGCGAGCGAACCGTATCGGAAAGCGCCATCTCCAACAGTTTTGTCGCCAGGGTCGGTTTATTAAAATCGGCCAGCGCCATCAAGTACCGATCCCGCTCCTCGGGCGTCGCCGCAGATTGATATTTTTTTAGATACGGATCGAACAGCGCGCCACCATCAAACCGCGCGCAAAGCCGGATGAGCGGTGTGGCCAGTGTCGGGTCAATCGACGTCGGCACGGCCCAGTAGCGGGTAAGACGCCGTGGCAGTTCGGCCAAAATATCTTCGTCCTGGGCCAACGCCCCCAGTCCCCACAAAACGGCCGAACGGGTCAGCGCGGTCTCTTCCCCTTCATTGGGGGTGGGATCCCAGGTCAGCGTTTTCCAGAGCGGCGCAAACAGATCGGCGATCTGCCGCTGAAACAAAGGCAGATCATCGGGTATGACCATCTGGCTGCCAAGGGTTTCCATATACTGCTCGATCGCCTCTACAACAACACGCGTGGTATCCCCACGAAAACGGCCAAGCGTGTTCAAAAACGAATCGATCGGCACACGACCGGACAATGCAAATGCCCACAAATTTCCAAGATGGCCAATCCGTTCAGACGGATCAAACGGGGTCGGCAGGAGATCTTCCACAATGTCCCGCAAAAACGGGTCATAATCGACCCGAAGATATCCCGACTCCAACGCATTGCCATAAAGAAACCGAACCGGTTCGGGAAGCGTTAACGGGGTCACCGGATCCTTCAATAAAATACGACCGGTCTGAATCCCTCGCGTGTCCTGATACTTAAATGTAAACGGAATGGTCCAACAGCGGGAATCGTTCTGTTGGGCCGATACGAAAAAACGTTTCTGTTCGATCATAAAGGAGCGCCCGTTCCGGCCGGCATCGCGCAACGTGACCAATGGAAATCCGGGCTGCGTAAACCAGTCCCGCGCAATCGCCCCCACCGGTTGACCCGAAGCCGCAGTTAGCTCCTCCCAAAGATCGGAGGCGTGTGTATTTTTGTACTGAAACCGCTTCATATAACGCCGAATCCCCTCCCGAAACGGCCCTTCTCCTAAAAACTGTTCGATCATTCGCAAGCAGGCCGCGCCCTTCTCGTAGGTCAACGCGTCAAACATCTCTTCAATCTGCGCCGCGGAAGTCACTTCCGATTGAATCGGCCGCGTGTGGATAAGGGCGTCAATCGAAAGCGGAATCTCCTTTTCCTGTTGAAACTCCACCCAACTGTTCCATTCCGGCCGCCACTGATCCACCATTTTGCAGGCCATCCATGTGGCAAACGATTCATTCAGCCAGAGATCGTCCCACCATTCCATCGTCACCAGATTGCCAAACCACTGATGCACAATCTCATGGGTAATCACGTTGGCTACATCACGTTGCGTCGACGTCGAAGAAAGGGTTTCATCCAATAAGAGACAGGAATCGCGAAAGAAGATCGCGCCCCAGTTTTCCATCGCCCCCATTGCAAAGTTGGGAACCGAAATCAGATCGAGCTTTGGATACGGATACGGAAGGCCGAAATAGTCGTTCAGCCGGGGCAGCACCTCGGAGGTCACTTTTAGCGCAAACGCGCTCATTTGTAATGTGTCCGGCAGGGCCCAAACCGAAACGGTGGTCTCGCCGATCTTAATCGTTTTGGGTTGTAGCGGGGCCAACGCCAATGCCAACAGATAGGTGGACATCACCGGCGTCGTATCAAACCGAGTTTTTTTATAGGCTCCCTCTACGCTTTCTTCTGCCGCGGGCATATTCGATATCGCAGTCAGCGCGGCCGGATAGGTCACGGTGAGCGAAAACCGGGCCTTCATCGCCGGCTCGTCAAAGCAGGGGAGCATTCGGCGCGCATCGGTCGCTTCAAATTGGGTAAAGGCGTATGTTTTATCCCCGTGACGCACCTCATAAAGGCCGCGAAGCTGCTTGTTTAATTTTCCAGAATACAGAATCCGGATCTGCGCCGGACCGGCAGAAAGTTGTTCCGGGCATGTCAGCGTGATTGTTTCAGACGTTACATCTTCAGAAAGCGTGGCCGAAAGGGTTTTGGCATGTTGATAAAGCTCCGCCTGTTTTACGGTGAGCTCCAACGCGTGCAGGGTAATCGATTGTGTCGGCTGTTGAATCTGGATATCCATCGTGACCTCGCCGCTAAATGTTCCCTCTTCCGGAATAACGTTTAGGTTCAGGGTGTAGCTCTGGGGTAAAACCGTCTTTGATAAACGACCTGATGTCGCCATGTTTTTCTATCCCTCCAATTTTCCGTCCGCCATTTTAACGGACCGATCGGCCGCCATCGCCAGTTTTTCGTTGTGGGTAACCATTACAACCGTCATCCCGTTTTGTCGATTCAGCGTTTTGAGCAGATCAAATACTTCGTGACTGGTCTGGGTATCGAGGTTGCCGGTCGGCTCATCGGCCAACACCAGTTGCGGCCTTAAAACAAGCGCGCGCGCGATCGCCACCCGCTGCTGCTCCCCGCCAGAAAGCTCCCCCGGTTTATGATCGACCCGGTCCGCAAGGCCCACGCGGGTCAGCAGGTTACGCGCCTCGGTTTCAATCGCTTTCCAGTTTTTCTTTGCGATCAATCCCGGCATCATCACATTTTCAAGCGCGGTGAATTCCGGTAGAAGGTGATGGAACTGAAACACAAATCCGACCTTTTCGTTTCGGAATCGGGCCAAATCGGCATCATTTTGATCAAAAAGCGGTTTTGATTCGAATAAAACCTGACCGGACGTCGGCCGATCCAGCGCGCCAAGAATATGAAGCAGGGTGCTTTTCCCCGCGCCGGAAGCGCCGACCACCGCCACCATCTCCCCTTTTTGAAGGGCAAGACGGACCCCTTTTAGCACCTCCACCGATTTCCCGGCCATCGGAAACGCTTTATAAAGATCGATCACTTCAATCATAGGGGGTTTTATTTAAGGCTACAATATAGCTGCATATAGCATACGGAATGATACGTTGGGCTTGAATTATCGCGCAATGCTGAAAGAATACGTTTTTATTTACAGGGCCTACAACCAAGCCTTGTACAAATAGATGCGTGAATACGTTCGAATGATTCCAGCTTGAGGCTTCCCAATGCCGCCACAACAACGTCACCATTCAGAGAGAACAGCTTTGTAGCGCGCACATAACTTGTTTTCGGCAATCGGCCTTCAATAATGTCATCGTCTTGTAGCGTAATCGCGTCATCATGCCCTGTGTGAGATGTCACGGCCGCGGCAAGAAAATCACCAAAAACATCGGGATCGGTAAGCAACAATACGGGGCGGAGCTTTTGGTGGGTTAGATCGGAAAACGGAAAAGGGATTTGGACGATATCAGAGCGTTTTAACATCGTTCCAAATCTCATCGTCCTCATTATCCCAAACGTGTTTCATTACAATTTCTTGCGCACGAGTTAAATCCGATATCTCCGCGCGTCCCACATTTTTTCTGCTGAGGTATTCAATGAAATGCAGCGCTTCCAATGCCAAAGATTCCGGCAACGGTTTAGCCACTTCATAAATTTGTTCGGCGATGGACATGGGCACTCTCCTTAACTCAATAAAGGATCATCGACGTCATCTTGCTATCGAGAATATACCGAGATGATTGGCTTTTTCAAGTGCATGACACATTACACGTAATGAGATATTACGGGCATGGATTGCGCTTAGCCCGCAACCATAGACCGGCTTTGATCGATGGTTCGTGCTGCTCGTTTCAATGGCTCCTTCATCGGGGACCCTACTCATATCGAAGGGCTTCCGCGGGGTCGAGTTTCGCCGCCTGCCAAGAGGGATAAAGTGTTGCTAAAAATCCAATAAAAATGGCGGAGACCGACACCAGAATCAGGTCCTGCGGGAGCGCTTTAATCGGAAGATGGTTGATATAGTAGACATCCGTGGGCAGAGTATAAAACTTCGAAAGTAACGAGCAGATCAAAAGCCCCAACGGGGCCCCCAGCACAACCCCCACCCCGCCAATCAGCACCCCTTCCATCATAAAAATACGCATGATCGATTGCCGGGACGCCCCCATTGCCTTCAGAATCGCAATCTCCCGATGCTTCTCCAGTACGGTCATCGTTAAGGTCGAGACAATATTAAACGAGGCGACTAAAATAATCAGCACCAGGATGATGAACATAACGATCTTCTCAAGTTGCAACGCCGAAAAAAGGTTCCGGTTCATTTCAAGCCAGTCCCGGGCGTGATAGGGGAACCCCAATTCGTGCTCAATCGTTTTCGCGACATCCGGAGCCGCAAAAATATCATCTATTTTAATCTCAATCCCACTGACCTCATCCCCCAGATTAAAAAACTTTTGCGCCTCGCGAATAGAGATATAGGCCAATGCCGAATCGTATTCATACATCCCCGAATCAAAAAGCCCCACAACACGGAACTTCCGTATCTTCGGTGTAAAACCCATCGAGGGAATCGTTTGGCCTGACCCGTCCATTTTCCCCACCGGGGAGATAATATTAATCGGATCGCCCACAAACGTCTCGAGCCGTTCCGCCAAGGCCACGCCAATAACAATCCCCGGACTCCCGTCGGGCGCCTCCGGGTGGATTGAGGATTCAGATGGTGTGATCCCTGCCCTATCCGGTTGTGTCATTTCATGCTGTCGTCGCTCGAGATCATCCAATTTGCCATGAACCATATTTTTGGAAATCTCCGTCACCTGGCCCTCTCGCGCGGGATCAATCCCTCGCAGCGCAACACCAAACGCCCCGGCCGGCGATGAAAGAAGCACTTGCCGAAAGATAAATGGGGTCGCCGCAACCACGCGAGGAACCTGCCTCACCGTGTCTATCAACGCGGGATAGTGGGTTAAACCTTCCCGCGTCCGATCGCTGACGACAATATGCGAGTTGGTCCCCAGGATTTTGTCGCGCAGTTCCTCCTTAAACCCGGTCATAACGGCCAGCGTTGCGATCAAGGCCGCAACCCCCACCGTCACACCGGAAATCGAAATCAATGTGGTAAGCGCGATCCCGCGTTGCCGTCGTCTGGCCTTTAAGTAACGAAGACCAATAAAAACCTCATAGGGAAGCCGGATCATGCGTATCTCCGTCTTTGTCTGAAAAAGTAGATCAGACCCATGCCGGCAATAAAACCGCCCACATGGGCAAACCAGGCCACACCGCCCCCGCCACGGGGGGTAAAAAATCCGCTTGCCGCCTGCATAATAAACCAAAACCCCAAAAGGAGCAGGGCGGGGATACGGGTGGTGGTCCAAAAAAAGCCCAGGGGCACAAGGGTCAGGACACGCGCGCGGGGAAAGAGCAGGAGGTAGGCCCCCAGGATGCCGGAGACCGCGCCGGAGGCGCCAATCATCGGCACGCGCGAGTCGGGGATCATCCCGGCATGGGTGTAAACCGCGATGACGCCGCAAAGCAGATAGAAGAAAATAAATCGGGCATGCCCCATAACGTCCTCGATATTGTTTCCAAAAATCCAAAGATAGAGCATATTGCCGCCTAAATGAGCGAGACTGCCATGCAGGAACATCGACGTAAAAAGGGACGCGGCCACCATCGGTATCGGCACGCTGGACTCGACGGTGTGCATCAGATTAAACGGGATTGCGCCATACGAAAGCAGGAGCGTTTCTTCGGCCGGGCCTAATGAAACCTGATAGAAAAAGGCCACAATGTTGGCCGCGATAAAACCAATCGTCATGAACGGAAAAGAATGGGTAGGCTGATCGTCTTTCAGAGGGATCATCTTAGGGTCAACGTCTCAATGGGGTTGTCTCCGACGAATCGTAACATAAACACTGGCTGGATTTCTCGATTCAGGAAATGATACCCTGCCTCGCCATATCCCCCTCACCCTGACCCTCTCCCACGAAGAGGAGAGGGGAGAAAAATGGAGGTGTCATGCCGAGCAAAAAATTAAGTCATTTTGATAAAGCGGGTCGGGCCAAAATGGTCGATATCTCCAAAAAGGCCGTGACCTCGCGAACCGCCATTGCTACCGGCAAGATTTTTATGAGTCTTGCGACCCTCAAGAAGATTCAGTCAAAAGAGGTCGCCAAGGGCGACCCGTTTGAAACCGCCCGCATCGCCGGTATCATGGCGGCGAAAAAAACACCCGAGCTGATTCCGATGTGTCACCCGATTCTCCTCTCAAATATCCATGTCGATTTCACTATCCCCACACCGAACGAAGAAGAGATCGCCGAAATCCGCGTTCGGGCCACCGTTTCGGCATCGGGTCAAACCGGTGTGGAGATGGAAGCGATGACGGCGGTTTGTATCGCCTCCTTGACCCTCTATGACATGTGCAAGGCGGTGGATAAAAGCATCTCATTTGGGGAAATCGGTCTGGCGTTCAAAAGCGGCGGCAAGTCGGGCATTTATAAACGTGCAACGTAGCATGATGGGCCATGATGAAACGGCTGGATCGATATCTCTTAACGGAGCTGGTCTCTCCCTTCCTGTTGGGTATTTTCATCCTGACCTTTCTCATGCTGCTGTATCAACTGTTGCGCCTCACGGAGTTGGTCATTGATAAGGGGGTCAGCCTTGTCACGGTTGCCGATCTCTTTGTAAGGCTGCTCCCCTCCTTTTTTCTTTTGACGATTCCGATGGCCGCCGCGTTTGCCTCGGTCATCGCGTTTAACCGATTGGCGTTCGACAACGAACTGATCGCGTTTTATGCCTCCGGGATTTCATTCGCCCGTCTGATCCGACCGGTGTTCTTGTTCTCCCTGCTGGCCGGGGGGATGACCCTTCTGATGGGGACACTCGATCAGCACTGGGGAACCGCGTCGTTCAAATCGATTGCCGTTAAGATGTTAAAAGAGAAGGCGGGTGTGGGATTGGACGCGGGACGGTTTACCGAACTCCTCCCCGGCCTGATGATCTACGCGGAATCGATTTCGAATCGGACCCAACTCACGCGCGTTTTCATTTATGATACGAGGAACCCAAAGCAGCCCCTTGTTATCGCGGCCAAAGAGGGCGTTTTAATGGCAAACGGGGCATCGGTCGGTATTCGGCTGCTCGATGGGACTATGCACGGTCGTCGTGATCGGGATGACCAACTGATCACCTTTGCCTCGTATGCCTTAAAAGCGCGCCTTTCCCAAAACCTGCTGGAGACCGCATTGAAAACCCCCTCCTACGTGGAAATAAAACGGCAGATGGCGGCATCAACCGATGCGGATGTCCGGTTGCTCCGATTGCTTTCCGCGTTTTACAAAAAATTCTCGTTTGCCTACGCCTCGTTTCTATTTTGTTTCATCGGTGTTCCGTTAGGGATCGTTTCGGGAAAAGGAGGCCGTCTGGGGGCCTTCGCGGCCGGTATTGGATTGATTCTCCTTTATTACCTGCTCAATATGGTCGGAGATTATTTTGTATTGTCCGAGACCCTCTCCCCTGCCATCGCCGCCGGATTGCCCGGCCTGGCGCTCACGGTCATTGTCCTTTTCGTTTTCGCCCTCTATCTTAACGAAGCCGGACCGACCGCCTCACCCTTTCGATCGGCCCAAAAAGGGCATTAGCCGATGCCCCTGCTTATCCGCTACCTCTTCCGTGAGTATCTCAAGTTTTTGGGACTGGTCCTGTCCGCTCTGCTCATCATCTTTCTTGCCATCGGCATTTTGGAAAAGGTGCGATGGCTTTCTGGCTTCTCAATGCCGCTTCTTTGGATCACGCAACATTTTCTTTTAAAACTCCCCAAGATGATTTCCGATCTGATGCCGTTGGCCCTTTTGTTATCCACGCTGCTCACCCTGGGAACCCTTGCAAAAAATAACGAAATGGTGCCGATCTTAAGCTCCGGCATCAGCATCGTTCAGCTCACCGCGCCGATGCTGGTTTTCGGCCTGCTCGCCAGCCTCCTTTTTTTCTTTCTCAACGGTTCGTTCGTTCCCGCAACCTATAAGGCGGCCAGAAGGATCCAACAAGAGAAAATAGAGGGGGCAGACCGGGGGGGAACCTTTTTGCAAAACAAGATTTGGTTTCGGTTAAGCGGCAGGGCCCTGCTCTATACCCAATTGGTCAATGCAAAAGAAAACACGATGTATGGGGTGCACCTCTACTATTTGGGTGATGCGATGCCGATTGAGCAGGAGATTGAGGCCGAATCGCTCCATTATAAAGCGCCATCGACATCGGCAGACCCCCTCATTGGGGAATGGTACTTATCAAATGGTGTTCGGATTCAATATCAAAAGGACGGCACCCTTTTGCGCACACCGTTTGTCGAAGAAAAAATAAAGATCGACCGGACATTGGCAGAATTGCAACAAATCGAGGTGAAATCGGACGAGATGACGTACGAACGGCTGGCCTCCTATATTGATCAGCTCGACGCCGATGGACTGTCCGCAACCCGTTATCAGGTTGATTTGCATGCGAAGCGGGCCTTTCCGTTTGCCAGCGTTATTATGGTTCTTTTAGCCATCCCCCTCTCGTTTCAATATGTGCGGGGCGGCGGAATGGCAAAAAGTGTTGTTATGGGCTTAGGTATTGCGCTGCTCTATTGGCTGGCTCTTTCGATCGCGCTTTCGCTGGGCCGCCTTCAAACGATTTC
>CAZSME010000033.1:0-3867 GCA_964607665.1 uncultured Nitrospirota bacterium
TGAACCGCTTCCGCGATATCGGGCGCGAGAATAGCGTCCCTTCCTGCGAGGTCGGCAATGGTGCGTGCCACTTTCAAAATCCGGTTATAGGCCCGCGCGGAAAGATTCAGCCGTTCCATGGCCCGTTCAATCAACATCCTTCCCGTTTCATCAATCTTGCAGAACCGCCTCATCTGTTTTGGTTTCAGCGCCGCATTGCATCCAACCCCTTCCTTCTCATATCGTTTTACCTGAATTGCACGGGCCATTCGCACCTGTTCACGAAGCAAACTCGATGAGCCGGGAGAGCGCTTTGTCTCCCCGTCCATTAATCCTGTTGACTCGTCCGGTGTGGCGGGTATCGCAGTCAGGTCCTTAAATGGAACAGTCGGAACTTCAATATGGATGTCGATTCGATCCAAAAGCGGGCCGGAGATTTTCGACCGATACCGTTCAATAGCCATCTGTGAGCAGACGCAGTTTCGGACCGGATCGGTAAAATAGCCGCACGGACAGGGGTTCATGGCCGCAAGCAGAATAAATCGAGAGGGGTAAGTGAGCGAGGCGACGGCGCGTGCGATGGTGACCTGACCGTCTTCCAGCGGCTGTCGCAACACCTCCAAAACATTTCTCCGAAACTCCGGGAGTTCGTCGAGGAAAAGCACGCCATTATGGGCCAGACTCACCTCGCCCGGCCGCGGCGTTGGCCCGCCGCCAATCAATCCGGCGTCGGAGATTGTGTGATGCGGCGATCGAAATGGCCGCGTAACCAATACGGAACAGTCGCTCGGTAAGGTGCCATGAATACTATGAATCTTTGTCGCGTCAATCGCCTCTTCAAAGGTCATTTGCGGCAAGATTCCCGGAAACCGCTTGGCCAGCATCGTCTTTCCGGAGCCGGGAGGGCCAATCATCAGGATATTGTGGCCGCCGGCCGCGGCAATGGTTAATGCCCGTTTGGCATGGGTCTGACCCTGCACATCGGAAAAATCATCTTCGTAAGGGAGCAACTCTGAAAACAGGGAGTCGATTGCGGATTGCATTGGCGTTAATGTCTGCTCACCATTCAGAAAGGCGACCAGTTGGGGCAGCGTTTCGACGGGAATGACATCGACGCCGGAAACCACCGCGGCCTCGCGTCCATTTTTCTCCGGCACGAAAATACCCTGCATAGAAAGACGCTTGGCCAGGATCGCCATCGGCAATGCCCCGCGCACCTCTTTAATCCGTCCATCGAGCGAAAGCTCGCCGACCACCAGGTATTTTTTCAGAAGATCGGGCTTAACAATCCCTTCGGCCGCCAGAAGACCTAACGCCATCGGAAGATCAAAATGAGCGCCTTCCTTTTTCAGATCGGCCGGAGCGAGGTTGATTGTCATCTTCTTCGCGGGGAACTGGAATCCGGTATTTCGGATCGCTGCCTTTAACCGATCCTTGCTTTCCCGCACGGCAAGATCGGGTAACCCCACAATCGAAAGAAGCGGTAGTCCATGCGAGGAAAGATCGACTTCAACGTCAATCAGGTGGGCATCAATCCCCCAGATGGCGGCACTAAAGATTTTAGAAAGCATTCGATTCTTTATTAGGTAACAACACGGATTCGCCTACCGCGACCAACGGAAGCGGTTCGTTCGCGCCCGCCCGCGGCGGGAGCATCAGGACTTTCGCTCGGCCCGATCGTATCGCGGGTCTCTTAAGAAGGAGGTGGCCTTTCTGCGACCCCGATCCACGAAGGCGGTGAGAGAGGGGTACCGTTCAGAAAGCAGCTCCGTGACAAACTGTAAACCGTATGACGTCCTTTCTTCACTTCGATAGGCGGTAATGATTCTCCCCTGCACGCACTCATCAAACTTCACGCCCTGATATGTACCAGAAAAGGCAATCGACATCGTATCCCCCAACTCAAAACGATGATCACTATGAAAAAAAACCCCACCCAGGCTGACATTGCCTACCAGCACTTCCATTGCTTTGCTCCCAAACAGAACCTTTGCGGTAGATGTCAGTGGAAGGCGAGGATACTTTCTACGAACACGCTTTCTCTGATCGGTTTCTTTCCCCATCTCACTTACCTTTCATATGGGTATGCATCCCCCTGCGGGCAAGATAACAACCATATATAGTGTCTCACCATTAAATTATCAACAGATAGTGCACATTACAGTTACCCGTATCTTGAAAACAGCACGATTTTATCATTACCACCCGTGTTTTATATGTAATATATTGATTTCAAAAATGTTTTCACTGGTCACTTATTAGGCAAACAGGTTATCCAAGCGGCTTTATAAGGGGAAAAGAGTCCACTGAATCGATTTATAAACAGCTTATTCACTTTTTCTGTTGATAAAAAATTCAAAAGGGCTATCCCGCCGCCACAGGACAGCCGATTTCCAGCTTTTGACGTTAGATTCTCTGTGGGTGACATCTGGGTAACCGTATTCCCACGTCCACAGCGACCAACGGGAGCTGTCTATTCGCTTCCGCTCGCAGCGGATCAAAATTCCCATTTTCGGAGCATGGCCGCGATAAAGATAATAACAATTCCGAGTGAAAACGTCCATCTCATAAAACCCAATCGAGGCATAACGGGGGCTTCGGGGGTGGCATCCGGAGGGTCGGTGAATTTGGAACGGACATAACCAAAAAAATGAATGGACGCCACAATAGCGACCAAGAAAATTTTAAATCCTAACGCGGAGATATATCCCGGTGGAATACTTTCGTGCCCCGCGCGCCGGAACCCGAGGTTAATGCCACCGGTGATTACTAAAATAAAAAGAATGGGGCCGATAAATTTTTGAAACCGATCAGAAAGGGTTATGAGGTAATCCGGAGGGGCATGG
The DNA here is from genome assembly GCA_964607665.1 of uncultured Nitrospirota bacterium. GTDB lineage: Bacteria > Nitrospirota > Nitrospiria > SBBL01 > SBBA01 > CAZSME01. The sequence goes on from CAZSME010000033.1 coordinate 2,826, forward strand.
TCTGACCTTAAAAAAGGGGCCATGACCAGGAGTTGAAAGGCAACGCCCCCAATCCAGACGATCACGGAAGCCAGATGGAGCCAGTGATTCAGAACGGGGAAGATGTCCACGCCTACATCTCCTTTTTTGTCGGATCTTTGAGGTACGCTTTCATTCTCTCGAGCATCTCCTCGTCGATTAGGCCGACCTTTCCGCGTTTTCCCATATACTCTTTAATATCGTCCATTCTTTTTTCCGCCTCCGGGTTATCTTTAAGCCGTTTAATTTTTTCTTTCGCATCATCAAAGGCATGAAACGTCATTTCGTTATACCCAAATGTTCGAAGCCGTTTCATCGCCTTCATCATCGCCTCGTTGCGATACTGAGTTAAAAGCTCTGATGTAATCGTGGTCTTCCCGGCCTTACGGGCCTTTCGTTCGGCCGCTTTTTTGATGCCGCTTCGGACAAAGTCGGGTGAGGTCATCAGCCGCTTTTCAGCCTCGGCTGTCCAGGCAACATCCGATTTTTTCGTATCCCATATCTTTTGCAACGCCTCCAGATCAATGCGGGTCAGTCCCATCTCTCTTGCTAAATCTTCCGCATCGGCCTTTAACATCTGTCCCAGGAAATCACGTGCCATTTCCGGAGAACCGGCAATTTTTTGTTCTAATCGAACAGTTGCGGCATCGGTCCAAGGGATTGCAGGTAGCTCCTTGTCCGCCGTAGTCTGTTCGTCGCCCAACGCTTCGGCTTTTTGAAGAAGCTCAAGATCGACTTCCAGGTGCCCTCGTTCCAGCGCCACCTCTTCGGCAATCCGTTTGATCATTCCGCGCATAAACTCCGGAACTGTTGCCAGTCGTTCTTCGGCCTCGCGTGTCCACGCGCACGGCTTGACCTCCACTCCGGCCTGTTCATGTGCCATCGTCGCGCCGGAGGCGATCATCGGATTCATCATCTTTTCTTTGAATTGATTCAGCACCTCCTCGGTAATGGTGGTGATCCCCAATTCGCGGGCCTTTTTCTCCGAAAGTTTACGGACCATCCCGCGCAGGAAAAACGGGGC
>CAZSME010000033.1:3967-5840 GCA_964607665.1 uncultured Nitrospirota bacterium
GTCGAGTCTTCCCCTTCCGGCAATTTTTTGCCAGGCCGAGGAGCTTCTCCCCGGTTAAATTCGGAGAATTGGAACGATCGGCCGAGACGCGCCTCCGCGGCTTCTCGAACCGTTTGCATCACCTCCGGTGTAATCAACGGAATGCCGTGCTCTTTTGCATAGCGCTCCACGCCGCTCCCCACCATCCCGCGGGCAAACGAGGGAAGACGATTCAGACGTTCCTGCGCGGCAAGAGTCCATTCCAATGTAAACTTCATATCAAATCCAAAGGTCTGTTCCGATGCCAACACAATCTTTTTTCCACCATACTGACCCGGCTGATAATTGCAAGCCGGATCTTCCGCAAGATAATCCCCGGATGCGGCATACGCGCGGCAACGGCACCCGCCGCAGATTTCGCTAAACTCACATTCCCCGCAACGCCCCCCCAGATGTGGCTCTCTTAAATCGTTCAACACGGGAGAGTTTTGCCAGATATCATCAAACGTCTGTTGCCGAAGGTTCCCCGCGGAGACCGGCATATAAGGGCAAGGGGTGATATCCCCTTCCGGTGTAATTCGGCAATAGTATTTCCCGGCGGGACAACTGCCCTGCGCATAATTTTTCAGCATCGGGGAGTTCGGATCGAGCTCGTAGATAATTTTTCGAAAATGGGGTGCGCACTTGGCACGCAAAATCACACCATTGGCCGATCCCAGTGACGTCGTCCACGGGTCTCCAAATTGTTCAAAAAGTTCACCTGAAAAATGGGCATCTTTCTGGCCGACTCCTTGGGCACGGGCCAGATAGGTTAAAATCTCCCGGTATTGCGAAGGTTGAATATCAATAATATTCTGGCCGCGGCCGGTCTGAACCAGAAAAAAGAAATTCAAAACCTTGCAGCCGATATTGCGCGCAAAGTCAATCATCGCGGGAATCTCCGAGACGTTCCACGACATGATCGACATATGAAGCGAAAAGTCGAGCCCCTCGTCTTTTAGATGTTGAATCCCACGGAGCGCATTTTTGAACGCCCCCGGAAGCTGCCGAAATTGATCATGCCGCGAAGGATCAACCGAATCAAGGCTGATCGACGCCCCCTGGAGACCGCTTGCCCGCATCGCGCGCGCCTCTTTCTTCCCCAGCAAAACCCCATTGGTGCCGAGCACACAGGTAAACCCCTTGTCTGATGCGTAGCCCGCGATATCAAAGATATCTCGTCGTACCAGCGGCTCACCGCCCGTTAAAATCAAAAACAGGTTGGGGTTGACGCGGGCCATATCATCAATGACCTTGAAACATTCATCAGTTGTCAGATCGGTGGAGATGTCGGCATGGGGCGCTGCACTCATATAGCAGTGGGTGCAGAAAAGATTACACCGCGCGGTAAGATTCCATGATACGGAGAAGGCTTTATAGGACACGAAGGACCCTTTTTCAGTGACATCACCGTCTTAAAGAAATTTACGTTTAGGATTTTCGATTTCCGGTTTTAAATCTTAAATCGTAAATCTTAAATCGTAGATTCCACGATGGCCCACCGCGACCAACGGAAGCGGCAAGCTCGCAGGCGGCCGGCCCCGCCCGTGGCGGCTCAGTACCCCTGGTGTTTAATCGCCTGGGACCAGCGTTCCATCACCTGATCGAGGACCAACCCGGTGATACGCGGCATCCCGTTTTCTTTCGCGTAGGCCTCAATCTCTTTCATAACGGTGCCCTGTACAAAGGAGGGGATCCGAGCAATGCGCGCCTCGGCCTCGGTATCCCATGAAAAAGAGCGTTCCCCTCGACGAGACACGCTTGACCACTCCTGATATCGCGCATCAATTACAGAAGGATCGATGACCGAAATCCCTTTTTTTCTCGCATCCACCTCGATGCGCCAACGGGTCAT
>CAZSME010000033.1:5940-10469 GCA_964607665.1 uncultured Nitrospirota bacterium
GAAACGATATGACTACAAACCCCGCAAAAATAGAAGGTCGGCGCGGCTTCACTTGCTCCAGAGGCCATGTTGGCCAGCCGTTTTCGGATCTCCTCAATACTGACCGCGCCCGACAAAACGGCCTCCATCTCCTCCTTGGCCTTTTCAATGCCGGCCTCGGTAATCTCTAATGTAATATGAGACACGTTTTGAGTATGGGCATAGTTTTCAACATGCTGCCTTGTCGCATCCCGCATAAAGCCGACCGGGACCTGCGCCAGTCGGGCCTCCGCCTCTTGACTATATGTGAAAGGTGGAACCGTAGAACCAGCCGCCCCAACGGGGCGGGTCATTTCGCTGGAGGCCGCCACCTCCTTCTGTTCAACAGGTTTTAATAAGGTCTGACTGCTAAACGTAATCGCCTCTTCGAAATCATCTCCCCCTTCAATCATCCGAACGGCAAATTCTTTGCTGATGGTTGTAAAGCCCATCTTTCGGGCCATCTTTTCCGTCTTGGCCTTCGCGCGTCTGCGTTCGAAGCCCGCGGGAACCTTCCGAATGACATCTTTCGCCTCGTTGGTCCACTGAAGCGGAACACCGTCGTAACCCACCTCCTGTGTGAGCCCCCCTTCCGCCTTGGCCGCGGCCTCAAAAATCGATTTATCTAAGTATTGAAACGCAGACCCCTCCGCGTTACAGACCGGGCATTGGACCGGCTTCGCCCCCCGCGCGGTATAGCCACAGCCACCGCAGATATGGAAATCCAGTTTGGATTTTTCCTCATAGAAGGCGGCCTTGTCCGGATCCACATTGCCGACAATCTGGGTCATCATCCCGGCCATGCCGCCGCTGTTTAATGTTTCCGCGACCCCTTCCGAAGCGATCATTTTATTTCGATCAATCCCCTGCGCATCCAGCGTCTGACCCAGCGCCTTCATCGCCTCCATCGCCCCTTTCGGAAGAATCTCCCCAATCGCCGCATCCACAACGGAGTTGCTGATGATCGTATGCCCCTTCTCGAGCGCGTAACGGTAGACCGCGGTCTTGGCCATCCCGCGGGCAAAGACCGGCACCTTTTCCATTCGCTTGGAGGCCTCTTCCGTCCAGGCTACGGTGTATTCGGCGATTGCATCAATCGGCGGGATATATTTCTGATTCGACACCAGCACATTGCAGGGGGCCATCCGAATCAGGTTTTCCGAGTTGCTTCCAACGTCCATATCGTCATCGGAATGAACCCCGATCCGGCCGACGATCAAAAGCCACGGCTTTTCCTTTTTCACATACTGCAACACCTTTTCAAACGGCTTACCATCCAGCAGGGAGGTCTTGACCGTCATCTGTTCGTCTTTTGCTATCGTCTCGCAAATCTCAAGGTGGGACTGATAGATCTTGGCCAGACCCGAATCGATCACCTCTTCATGCAGTTTCTCCTGTTCCTTAAATCGAAAGACCTTGCCGGCCTCTTCGGAAAGCACCCCTGAAATCGAGTTGAACATCGCATAGTGAAAATAGGGATCAAAGGCCGAGACCACCTCGACTTGGAGATCAAACGCGCGCGCCAGGGCCAATGCCGTTTTGAATCCGGCAAACGCGTAATGGCTTCCATCCACCGCGACGACAATCTTTCCGGACGGCTTGGTCTGTTTCGTGTCTTTCACGACGAAGATGTCCGACTTTCGGACACGCCGAATCGTTCGTTCGGTTACACTGCCGATAACGCTTTCTTTAACCGCGCCGACGCCAATGGCCCCCATAATCACCAGGTCGTAGCCGTTTTGGACGATATCATCAACAAGCACCTTAAAGTTTTTCCCTTCCAGCGCCCTTCGTTCCAGCGAAACATTGCTTGCGTTACATTTTTGCTCAATAACATCAAGGTAGGAATCGGTAATAATCTCAAGCCCGCGGGTAATCAACGAGTCGTGTATTTTTCGCTGCCGTTCCAGCTCGGTCTCGTCGTGATATTCTTCGGGAAGGCCCGCCTCCATCTGTTTGAATCGTTTATCATGCAGCTTGGCTGCATAGGCGTGACTTCCGATCACACGGGCCCCAAACTGTTGGGCCAGCAAGACCCCCAGATCAATCGCGGTATTCGAATGGTCTGAATTGTCGGCGGGAATATAAATTGATTTATACATGCACAAAACCTCCTGAATCTTTTTTAGAGGTGTCCTTTCGTGACACCGTCCCCTTATAAAGGGACGGCGATTGTATCATTCTATTGACACGAAAGACAATCATTTTTTGGTTAGCCTGAGGCCCCTGCGGCGGCCCGCTCCAGCCGGTCCATGATCGCAACCCCCAGGCCTTCACGGGGAACGATTTCGATCAGCAGCGTTTCGACGCCGGCAGCCTCCGCCTCATAAAACGCCGCAAAAAGATTCTGGGCATAATGCGCAAGATCGGTCATGACTTTCTCGTAGACCACGTTTTCTCCCCGAAACGGTAAAACGGCTTTCAACGAAATCATTCCCAGCCGTTTCCCTGATAGAATCTGCTTTTCCAGAACGGTTTGCCACTGACGGGGCTCCACAAGAACCAGTGTCAGTCTCGGAACATAATGGGCATGTTTCATCCCCGGAGAAGAAAGGGCGGCCCCCCTAGAATAGCTACTCTCGACTACATGCCCAATCACCGATTGTATTACATCAATCCCAATCGCGCCGGGGCGTAAAATACAGGGGTTATCAATAAGACTGATCACGGTCGATTCCAGACCCACAGTACACGGCCCGCCATCCAGAATGAAATCAACCTGTTTCCCCAGCTCTGCTTGCACATGCTGGATGCAGGTGGGGCTGGGCCGGCCCGAACGGTTCGCGCTGGGAGCGGCAATCGGCTCCCCAAATTCTTGAAGCAGCGACAAGGCGATCGGATGATTTGGCATCCGTACCGCAATGCTTGGAAGTCCCGCCGAAACAATCGCCGGAACAGCGTTGGATCGTTTCAATACCAACGTGAGAGGGCCAGGCCAAAAGGCAGCCATTAGAGCATTGGCGAACGAGGGCATATCAGAGGAGAGACGGTTCAGTTGATTCGGCTCGGCAATATGAACAATCAGCGGATTATCAAACGGCCGACCCTTCGCCGCGAAGATACGCCGGATGGCCGTTTCAGAAAGACGCGCCCCCAATCCGTAAACCGTTTCCGTTGGAAAGGCGACAAGGCCATCTTGTCTTAATATCTCTGCGGCCTTTTTTATTTCTAATGTCATGAACTCGAGGAAGGGGTATGCTTCCCTTCGACCCGCTTTCGAGAAAAAGGCTGGAGTACGGTTTGTCGAACACGAATAAAGATGCGGGTAAAAAGACGGCGCGCCTTGTGCGGATTGGTAATCCGTTCTGCGGTTGCCTTAAACTTATGGAGAAGATTTCTAGCCCAGACAAATTCCGTGGCCAATAATGCCAGACCCAGCGGGATCACCAGGATGGCCGGCCCCGGCAGGGCGATCATAATAATGCCGATAATAAAGATCGTAAAACCGACGACGACGATGACGACTCGGCGCGCCTGTTTGTAGGTATGGATAATAAGTTTTCGAACCATTTCGCACTTATTCGGTGGGGGATGCTGTTGACGGAATCAACCGTGTTCGCATTGACTAGGGCATTTCGATCTGGATGTCCGAGCCGGAGACTGTAACCGGATAGCAGGCCACGCCGGTGGGCGCAGGCGGCCCGTCGGCCTCACCCGTTTTGATATTAAATGTCGCGCCGTGCCACGGACAGGTGACCGAATCGCCATCAATCGAGCCTTCCGAAAGCGGCCCGCCGCGATGCGTGCAGGCATCATCAATCGCGAAAAACGCACCGTTGAGATTAAAGACCGCAATCTTCTTGTTATTCACCGTAACGACTTTTGCGGTACCCGGTGCGATCTCACTCGTTTCTGCAACTTTCACTCGACTTGCCATCCCCCACCTCTCATTCTTATATCATGACCGATTTGCAAGATAACACCTTCCCCACCGGATAGTCAAAAAGGGGAGCGGTTACTTCTTTTCTCCACCGCTTGCAAGATCGAGGAGCCTTTTTAGTTCTTTGAGTTCAGGCAATTCCCCCGCCCCCTCTTGCTCAAGTTCGGTCACGAGTCTTTTTAGCTCTTCGAGCATATCCGTTTCTATTGCCCCCTTTGTGTGAATCTCAACCAAGAGTTTGTTGAGTCTTTTTTCAATTTCGGACTGTTCCTCAACGGCCTGCACCGGCCCCGATACGCAAAGCAATGTCATGAGAACGGTTACGAACCTTAAAACAATTGGCGTTGTCACGATATACCTCCCTTCGATATTAAACTCAACAGAGTATACACAAATAATACGGCCGTATGCGAATGGCGTGCGCCGACGGGTGAGGTCCGTCTGTGGGTTTCCTTGCAAACCCGGATGGCTTTCCCCTAGAATAGACCTCACCTTTTCAAAATCGCAAAAGCAATAATCCGTCGCGCCCATAGCTCAGTTGGATAGAGCACTTGACTACGAATCAAGGGGTCGGGAGTTCGAATCTCTCTGGGCGCACGGGGGCGACGGCCCCCAGCGAACGAAGTCGACC
>CAZSME010000034.1:0-10208 GCA_964607665.1 uncultured Nitrospirota bacterium
AGACGAACAATAACAGCATACGGCCTATGGATTTAAATCGCGGCCATCACGCCGGCATTCACGGCACGGACCCGTTCTTCACCGGCGAGCAGACGGACCAATGCAAACGCAAATTCCATCGCGGTGCCGGGGGAACGGCTTGTAACAAAGGGGCCATCCACCACCACACGTTCTTCCGAATAGTTGACATTTTGCATCAGCGGCCGAACGGAAGGATGCGATGTGGCCTTTCGTCCGGAAAGAAAGGCGGTTAAAAGCGATGGCGCGGCACAGATTGCCCCGATCGGTTTTTCTTCCTTAATTGCTTTTTCCAATAGATGTTGGACCCGTTCGTCCTTACGCAAATTTTCTGTCCCTTGCGCGCCACCGGGGAGAACAATCATGTCGAATGTCTGATCTTTGATCTGGTCAAGAGAACAATCGGCCAGAAGACGAACCCCGCGTGAGCCTTCGATGGGGCCTTCAATTGTTCCCGCCATGATCGCGTCGATCCCCGCGCGGCGCAGGATGTCCACAACCGTAACGGATTCAATCTCTTCAAATCCAGGGGTCAACAAAACACAGACTTTTTTTTTCATGTTACTCGTACCCCTCATCACGCGTCGGAAACTTTTCCTTCTCCACGTCGGACTTGAACCGGCCCAAGGCCTCTTTTGTAATCGTCGTCAGATCGGCATACCGGCGGACAAACTTGGGATGATAGGCGGTGCACAGTCCCAGGAGATCGTGCAGAACCAGGATCTGTCCATCGCAATGGGGCCCGGCGCCAATTCCGATGGTTGGAATTTGAATGGCGTCTGTAATTATTTTCGCTACTTCAATCGGAATTCCTTCCAAAACGAGTGAAAAGGCCCCCGCCGATTCCACCGTCTTTGCGTCGGCTAACAGCTGTTTCGCCTGCTCCTCTTCGCGCCCCTGAACTTTGTACCCCCCCATTCGATGAATCGATTGCGGTGTTAAACCGATATGGGCCATCACCGGAATATCGTATCGTGTTAATGCTTCAATTCGACCTGCAACGGCGGCCCCCCCTTCCAGCTTCACCGCCGCGGCCCCCCCTTCTTTTAGAAAACGGCCCGCATTACTAATCGCCTCGGAAAGCCCCGTCTGATACGAAAGAAACGGCATATCGCCGATAACAAGCGCCCGCTTCACCGCACGGGAGACGATCCGGGTGTGATAGATCATCTGATCCATCGTCACCGGAAGGGTGCTCTCTTCCCCCGCGACAACCACGCCAACCGAGTCGCCCACAAGTATGATATCGATGCCCGCTTCATCCACCAGCTTCGCAAACGGATAGTCGTATGCCGTGAGCGCGGAAATCTTCTCGCCGCGCGCTTTTTTCTGTTTAATGGAGGGTACGGTAATCTTATCCATTTGCATTCGGGCTGGCCGCCTGGACGGTGTTGGCCAGTAACATTGCAATCGTCATCGGTCCCACGCCACCCGGCACCGGCGTAATCGCACCGGCCTTCTCCGCGACACCCTCAAAATCGACGTCGCCGACGAGGGTGCCGTCGTCCAGCCGATTAATTCCGACATCAATAACCACCGCCCCTTCCTTGACCATCTCTTTTGTGATAAATCGGGCCTTTCCGATCGCGGCAACCAGGATATCGGCCTGACGACAGATTTCCGCAAGGTTTTTCGTCTTGGAGTGACAGATCGTCACCGTGGCATGCTCGTGAAGCAGTAATAGCGCGACCGGTTTGCCGACAATGTTGCTGCGACCCACCACCACCGCATGGGCGCCAGCCATCGGAACGCCTGTGGCCCTTAGAAGTTCAATCACCCCCAACGGCGTGCAAGAATATAGGCCTCTCTCTTTGGCAACCAGTCTTCCCACATTGATGTAATGAAAGCCATCGATATCTTTTTTCGGATCAACGGCATCTAAAGCGTGGCGTTCATTGATCTGTTTGGGCAGCGGCAGCTGGACAAGAATGCCGTGAATCTTTGGGTCGTGATTCAGCCGGTGAATTAACGCGATCAGGTCGGATTCGGACGTGTCCTCGGGCAAAAGATGCTCTTCAGAATAGATGCCGGCCTCTTCGCATGCTTTGCGTTTGTTGCGCACATAGATTTTTGAGGCTGGATTTTCGCCCACTAAAACAGCGGCCAATCCGGGACAGATCGGCAATGACGCAACCTGCTGTTTTATCGAGGCCCGAATCTGCTGGGCAATCGCCTTTCCATCAATCCGCTTCATTTTTCAACTCCTGAAAAAAAGGGTTCGTTTTTCGGTAATAATCTGATCCACACGCCGATCGGTCGGCGCAACCGGCAGCGCGTCCAGCACCTGAAACTCAAATCCCAGCCCGATAATGGGATGGGAAACACCGGAAAGCTGTCGATCGAAATATCCGCCACCCCGTCCAAGACGCCCCCCCATTGTATCATAGGCCACGCCTGGAATAATCCATAAATCGACTTCGTTCGGGGAAATGTCCCGGCAAAATTCGGGACGCGGTTCACGTATTCCAAAGAAGTTGATCTGAAAATGGGCGGGATCGAAATCGGTGATTTCCGAAAGCGAACAGGGTCGTGACGAATGCGTGGGCACCACAACCCGTTTGCCCAATGACAATGCCGCCCAGATCATTTCGTCGGTTTCGACCTCGAACGGGTCTGCCAGATAAAAATGCACCGTCTTGGCCTGAGAAAATGCGTCCAATACTAAAAGCCGTTCTTTGATCTTCTGGCTTTGGGCGTGACGCGCGGCCGGCCCCATTGTCCTTCTTTTTTCAAGAAGCGCGACCCGAATCGCCCTTTTCTGCTCGACGATCTCCACTTTAATCTTCCGCTCTCCTTGTGTATAATACCATTTCTGTTTTCGTCAATAACACGGGAGGGCAATGTGGGAGCCCTAAAGTTTGAAGCCGCGCTGACCCGCTTGGAAGAGCTGGTCCGCAACATGGAAAAAGGGGATCTTTCTCTCGAGGAATCGTTAAAGCTATTTGAAGAAGGGGTGCGGTTGTCGGGCCATTGTACGAAAATCCTCAACGAGGCGGAGAAAAAGGTTGCGACCCTGATGATGAATAAAGAGGGGAAAACAGAGCAGCCGCTTGATATCACAGCCGTTCGACCCGACCCGAGTGAATCAGACGAGGGATTAGATGAATAGACCGCTCCGACTGGTCCTTCCGGGCCCCGCATTGCGTACTCGTCTCCCCAAAAAAGATCCGAAGGAATATAACGAAGAGGCGCTGAAAGCCTATCTTGCGCGAGGGCAGGCCGAGGTCGATGCATGGCTCGGCCGGTATCTCCCTGAGGCGAAAGCCGGCCTCCTGTACGAGGCGATCCGGTACTCCCTCTTCGCAGGGGGAAAGCGGCTTCGCCCAAATCTCTGCCTGGCCGCGGCCGAGTCAACGGGGCGATCCGGCGCCCGAAAAGCGGCGCTTCCCATCGCCTGTGCGATTGAGTTGATCCATACCTACTCGCTGGTTCATGACGATCTTCCAGCAATGGACAATGATGATCTGCGTCGGGGAAAGCCGACGAATCATAAGGTGTATGGGGAAGGGACCGCGATCCTGGTGGGCGACGCACTGCTGACCGAGGCGTTTATGATGATAGCCCAAAGCGCGCGACAACCGGGGATGCTTCCTCCCCCCTCTAAAAAAATTCTTGACGTTCTGATCGAGTTGGGATCGGCGTCGGGAATGCACGGGATGGTTTTAGGCCAGTTTCTTGATCTGGAGTCGGAAGGAAAAGGCTCGATGACCACCGCCGATCTCGAAACGATACATCGGAACAAAACCGGCGCGTTGATTACCGCTTCGGTCCGAACCGGAGGGATCATGGCACAAGCGTCTGAAGAGCAACTGAAACGGCTCACGGAATATGGGAAAAAGGTGGGTCTGGCGTTTCAGATCATGGACGATGTCTTAGACGTTTCAGGAACGGAAAAAGAGTTAGGAAAGTCGGTTCGACAGGATCGAAAAAAAGAAAAGTGGACCTATCCGCGTCTTCTGGGGCTTCGCAAGGCAAGGAGTGAGGCCAACCGGCTGACCGAAGAGGCATTAACGGCATTGGCACCGTTTGGATTGGAAGCCAATCCGTTGCGATGGATCGCCTGTCACGGCCTGACGCGTAAAAATTGACCGACCACGGGCGGGGCGGACTTATCTTTCCCTGCCGCCGGTGTTTCGGCCGTTGGTCGCGGTGGGCCATGGTGTAATTTACGATTTAAGATTTATGATTTAAGATTCAAAATCGGAAATCTTAAATCGTAAATCTTAAATTCAATGAGGCATTATGGGTCTTCTGGATCAAATCAATAGTCCGAAAGATTTAAAAAAAATCCCCAAAGAGGAGCTCCCCAAATTGGCGCAGGAGATTCGTGACACGATTCTCGCGTTGGTTTCAGAGAAGGGGGGACATCTGGGGGCCAGTCTGGGCACGGTCGAGTTGACCCTCGCGCTCCATTACGTCTTTGACGCCCCCGAAGACCGGTTGGTCTGGGATACCGGTCATCAGGCCTATCCCCATAAATTACTGACCGGGCGACGGGACCGGTTCAAAACACTTCGGCAAGTGAACGGGTTGAGCGGATTTCTGTCGCGGGCGGAAAGCCCTTACGATACCTTTGGCGCCGGCCATGCCGGTACGTCGATCTCGGCGGCGCTCGGAATGGTTGAGGCACGCGACCACCGGGGACAAAACCATCAGGTCATCGCGATTATTGGTGATGGCTCAATGACCGCGGGGATGGCCTATGAAGCGCTCAACCATGCCGGTGGACTCAAGCGAAACATGATTGTCATCTTAAATGATAACGAGATGTCGATTGCCAAAAATGTCGGCGCCTTTTCGTCCTATCTGGCCCGGATCATCACCGGGCCGCTCTATACCAAAGTTCGAAACGAGGCCGGAACGCTGCTGGGACATCTTCCCAAAATTGGCGATCCGATTCTGAAAGCCGTCAAGCGGGCCGATCGATCGGTCAAAGGATTGTTGTCGCCCGGATCGCTTTTCGAGGAATTGGGGTTCCGATATATCGGCCCAATCGATGGACACCGACTGGACCTTCTCCTTGCCACATTTGAAAATGTGAAACAGCTAAAAGGCCCCCTCTTGATTCACCTGATCACAAAAAAAGGGAAGGGGTATCCCCCGGCCGAACGCGACCAGGCTGCGTTTCACGGCACCTCCGCGTTTGATCTGGCCACCGGCGTTGCCAAGAAAAAATCGGCACAGCCGACCTATACATCGGTCTTTGCCGATACACTGATTCAACTGGCCAAGCAGGATACGCGGATTGTGGCGATTACCGCGGCGATGCCCGATGGAACCGGCTTAAACAAATTCGCAAAAGAGTTTCCAAGCCGTTTTTACGATGTGGGGATCGCCGAGCAGCACGCGGTGACATTGGCCGCCGGCATGGCCGCCGATGGATTACGGCCGGTGGTGGCCATCTATTCGACATTTTTGCAGCGAGGATATGATCAAATTGTTCATGATGTGGCCCTTCAACATCTGCCGGTACTTTTTTGTTTAGACCGGGCCGGCCTGGTCGGAGAAGATGGGCCAACCCATCATGGCACACTGGACATCGCCTATCTAAAGGGAATCCCCGGCCTCACGCTGATGGCCCCAAAAGATGAAAATGAGCTGGCGCAAATGATGCGAACCGCGCTCACGTTGGATGGCCCCTCCGCGATCCGTTATCCGCGAGGGGAGGGGATTGGCGTGAAGCGGGAAGAGACCCCCTCACTGCTGCCGGTGGGCGAAGCGGAGCTTATTAAGGGAGACCCCTCTTACGAATGGGATATCGCCCTCGTTGCGCTCGGAGGAAGGGTTTACCCCGCGTTGGAAGCGGCGTCTATTATGGAGCAGGAGGGGATAAAGGTGGGGGTGATCAATGCCCGTTTCGCAAAGCCAATCGACCGAAAATTGCTGGCCGAGGTCGCCCGCATCTGTCCCCGTATCGTCACGCTGGAAGATCACGTCCTTTCCGGCGGATTTGGCGAGTCGGTCCTGTCCTGTCTTGAAGAGGAAAAGGGGATCGGAAAGATCGATTCGTATGACCTGCTCCGTCTGGGTCTTCCGGATCGGTTTATTGAACATGGATCACAAGCGATCCTGCATCAACAGTGCGGGCTGGATCCCGCGTCGGTCGCACGTCAGGCCCTTGCGTTTCTCAAGATGAAAGGGCCCGTGGGAAAAACGTAAGGGTACCCATAAGCCTGAAGGGTGGCGTGATGGCTTTGCCTTATGGCGACAAGAAGGGCCACAAGGAGCGGCTCGATTGTCTGTTGGTGGAACGGGGACTGGCTAAAAGCCGGGAGGTTGCGCGCGCGCTGATCTTGGGTGGCTCTGTCTTTGTGGACGATCAAAAGGTTGATAAGGCCGGGGCCGAGATCGATCGAGACGCCCAAATCGTCATGACGGAGGACCCCTGCCCTTACGTCAGTCGCGGTGGCATTAAGCTGGCCGGCGCGCTGGAGGCCTTCAATATCGATGTGGCCGGCAAGGTCGCGATGGATGTCGGCGCGTCAACCGGGGGATTCACCGATTGTCTCTTGCAGCGGGGCGCCGCGCGGGTTTATGCGATTGATGTTGGTTACGGACAACTCGCCTGGTCCCTTCAACAGGACCCGCGTGTCGTCGTGCTGGATCGACAAAATATCCGATATCTCAAAGCGGAGGCGATTCCAGAGAAAGTGGGTTTTGTTACGATTGATGTCTCGTTTATCTCATTGGAAAAGGTGATTCCGGCCGTGCTCCCGTTTCTTGCGGAGCGCGGAGAGATCGTGGCCCTGGTTAAGCCCCAATTCGAGGTTGGAAAGGGGGCGGTTGGACGGGGGGGTATTGTGCGAAAGCCTGAACAGCATCAGGAGGTACTCGACACGATTTGTAAAGGAGCGGAGGCGTTGGGGCTGATGGTTGTTGGGTCCGTCCCCTCCTCACTTACGGGCAAAAAAGGGAATCAGGAGTTTCTCGTCTACCTTAAAAAGGGGGCGGAGGGATGACGCGAGGTTTTACCGTGGGATTAGCATTAGGAGGGGGAGGGGCCAGGGGCCTTGCGCATCTGGGTGTTTTGAAGGCGTTGGAGGCGGGGAATATCTCGTTTGATCGGATATCGGGAAGCAGCTTCGGATCGATTGTGGGCGCGATGTACGCGCAGGACCCCCACTTTGAAAATATTTACGCGAAGGTCTGTCGCACATTAGGGTCTCGTGCCTTTCGGAAGACCAAGATCTTTTTTATTAAGAAACATTACGAGCAGAAGAAGCAGCAGAATCTTCTCACCACCATCAAGTCCTATCTCAAGGAAGGTTTTTTCTGGGGGATCTCTCTGCAACGCCCTTCCTTTATTCCAGAGGAGGACTTAGTCACACATATTGCCGCGTTGATCGATGACGGTCAGATTGAAGACACCCCCATTTCCTTTGTCTCCGTTACAACGGACTTTAATCGTGGGACCCCGGTCGTGCTGGCCGCCGGTCCCGTTCGGAGGGCCGTTGCGGCCAGTTGCGCGATCCCCGGCGTTTTTCCCCCCATCCAGATCGGTTCCCTGCTGTTGATCGACGGCGGATGGGTCAGCCCGATTCCCGTCGGGCCGCTTGTAGAAAGCGAAACCGACTTCATCATCGCGGTGGATACCACAGAAGAGGCGGTGCCCAGTCATCCTCACGAAACCGGATTGGATATCGTATTGCGGGCCAACGCGATTACCCGTCGCGTGTTGTCCGCGACCCAACTGGCGCAAGCCGATTTTGTGATTCGCCCAAAGATTGAAAAGCTGCATTGGTCCAATTTCTGGCAATATGAAGAGGCGATGGCGCGGGGGGAAGAGGCCACGATGGAGCAGCTTTCCGCATTAAAGCGCGCGATCTGGAAGAAAAAATTCAGAAAGCGATTTGGCTTGAAGTAAGGGGGGAGGCGTTGGAAGGGCCGGATCCCAAATACGAACCGTTCCGGCAGGTCGCACTGCTGACCGCGATTCCGCTGGTACTGATGAGCGGGCCGGCCTGTGGCTACTTCATCGGCGATCTTATCGATCGATGGTTTGCGACCGATCCATGGTTTATGGTGCTGTTTACGGTGATTGGGGGGGTTGCCGGTGTGCGTGAGATGCTGCGACTCATCGCACGGACAACAAAGGGATGACGGATACAATCGTTACGCGATCCATTAAGACGGCCCTTATTTTTGGTATAACTGGTTTCGGCTTTCTCGCCCTCTCCCAGCCTCCTAATGCGGCGTGGGGACTGTTGATCGGCACGGTCTCGTCGGCACTGAATCTTTATCTTCTCTCCCTTGTTTCGCAATCCGTGTTTGCCCCGTTGCCGGAATGGAACCCCGGCCGAAAAAGAGCCATTTTCCTTTACGTTGCATTGAAGTTTCCTCTTTTTTATCTTTTTCTAGCGGTCCTTTTCCATTACTTGCATTTTTCGATTAACTTCTTTATGATCGGCTTCTCGATTCCACTGGGTGTTATTGTTTTGAAGAGCGTGGGACAGATGCTTGTTGAAAGGGGTTTCGTCGATAGAGGGCGCAAGAGATGGCAAGTGGACAGGAATCGTTAGAAGCGCCTAATATTGTTACGCTGCTCCATCACGCCTTTCCTCATTCGGAGGTCGTGGAGTTTCTGCATCATTTTGAAGTCCCCTTTTTCTCCGCGATCGTTATTTTGGGTCTGGTGGGGGTGGCTAGAGTGGCCAGTCGGAACCCAACAATTGTGCCGGGAAAAGTCCAGAACGTTATTGAGTTGGCTGTCGATACGCTGGATCAATTTGTTGTTGGCGTGATGGGGCCGGTCGGAAGGCAATTCACCCCGTTTGTCGGAACACTCTTTCTCTACATTTTGGCGATGAACTTAATTGGCATTGTTCCGGGGATGCGATCGCCCACCTCCAGCATCAACACCACGGTGGCACTGGCGGTTATCGTCTTTATTTATGTTCAGTATACGGGGTTAAGCACGCTTGGCATTTTGGGCTACTTTGATCATCTGGCGGGGAATCCGAGGCCAAAAGGGATTGGCGGCTATCTTATCGCTTTGATTGCGGTCCCTTTTAACCTTGTCCTTCACACGATTGGGGAGTTTATCAAGCCGCTTTCCCTGTCCGTTCGATTATTTGGCAATATTTTCGGGGAGGATGTCTTAATCGGCCAGATGCTTCTTCTGGGTGTGGTTGCGTTGAGCTTTATGAGTAGCCCGGTGGGGATACCGCTTCAATTCCCGTTTTATTTGTTGGCGATGTTAACAAGCCTGATTCAGGCGGTTGTTTTTTCGTTGTTATCGGTAATATATCTTTTTTTAATGCTTCCGCACCATGAACATGCGGCAGAAGAGCACCATGCAAAAACGTAGAGGTAACTAAAAAACTAACTAAGGAGGAAAAAAGATGACCACATCCGTAGCACTTTCATTTGCACTGCCGATCATGATTGCCATTGCGGCGTTTGGTTCCGCGTTTGGTTTGGGAAAGGCGGTTTCTGCCGCGATGGAGGCGATTGGCCGGCAGCCGGAGGCCGCCCCTAAAATTCAGATCGCGATGGTGATCGGCGCCGCCTTTATCGAGGCGTTGACCATCTATGCCCTGTTGACCGTATTTATCTTCCAGGGCCGGGTCGCCTAGCCGCCGCGGGCGGCTGCGAACAAACCGCTCCCGTTGGGAGCGGTGGGCCTAAAACATCTGTAGAGGTTAATGGGTCTGTTCTCTCTGCTTTGTCCCTCCCCTTCAAGGGGAGGATGAAGGTGGGGATGGGTTCATTCTAATAGGATCGACGATGAATATCGAATTTCAACAGGTTTTAACCCAGATTGTTGGTTTTCTTCTGTTGCTTTGGCTGCTCCGAAAGTTTGCCTGGGGGCCTTTATTGCAGGTTTTGGAAGATCGGCGAACCAAAATTGCCACAGAGCTTTCGAGTATTGCGGCTTCAAAAGAGGCGGTCAGTCGGTTGCAACGCGATTATGAAGTGAAGATGCAGGAGATTGAAAAGCAGGCTCGGCTGAAGATTCAAGAGGCGATCGCGGAAGGGGCACAGGTTGCGCGAGATATTACGACAGCGGCGCGGAAAGAGGCGGATCATATCCTGGTAAAGGCGAAGGAGAATATCGATCGTGAAGTTGTCGTGGCCAAGATGCAACTCCGCAATGAAGTGGCCAATCTGGCGATTGCAACTGCGGGAAAGATCATTCGTAAAGAGCTTGACGAGCAAAAGAATAAAGAGTTGGTTCTGCAGTACATGGA
>CAZSME010000035.1:0-3990 GCA_964607665.1 uncultured Nitrospirota bacterium
CCGCGGCTTGAACAATAGGCCCGAAGACCCAGAAAGGTCTTGCCTGAAAACTCCATTTGATCCACCGCGATCGGCCGAACCACCCGATGCGTCTTCTCGTCCGATGCCTTCAGGTAGACTATTGCAACAGTCTGCCGCTTTCGAATCGCATCTTGTAGGAACACAACCTTTTTCTCCAAAGGAAGCGTCCGCTCCGATAGGCGATACTGATAGGTCGTAATAAACTTCTGAATTCGATAATCAAGCAGGATATCCCCCTTTTTAACAGGGTGGGTCAGGACCAATCCGTTCAATGTCCTTAATCGGCTGATCGCCACATAAAGCTGCCCATGCGCGAAGGTTCGATGCGTGAGGTCAACGACCGCTTTATCAAATGTCAGCCCCTGACTTTTATGAATGGTGATCGCCCAGGCCAGCCGCACCGGCAGCTGCGTGAAGGTCCCAACCGATACCGATCTTAACCGCTGCAATTCCGTATCGACTTCAAAATGGAACATCTCCCATCGATAAGGTGTCACCTCCTCTTCGCGTTGGTCGGGGAAAACAAGAAGAAGCCGCGCCTCGTCTCGATGAATGGTCTTGATGCGCGCTACGGTCCCATTGACCCAGCGGCCAAAGGTGTCATTATTCAAAAGCATCACCTGGGCCCCTTCCTTAAGTTCCAACTCGGTCTCGGTAGGAAAGGCATTTTGTTCAAAATTTCCCTCCACGTTCGCGCGAAAAAGAGCGGTCTTCCCCGGAAGCTGATCCAATTGATACCGATTGATTTCCGCGGCCCGCTTATTGGTTGTTGTTAAAAAGATCGTTTTATCGAGCCCCCTCATGTCAATCGTATCCGAAACACGATCGTTGATCCGATCGAGATCGGTATCGGAAAGGGTTTGATTCCGAATCCGATTGAGGATATCCAGAAACGCCTGATCGGTTTGGCGAAAGACGTGTGTCAGCTCGATCCATTCGAGAGAAAGCTCTGAAAACGATTGGGCGCTGAAAAAATACGGGCTTTCGTAATGATGACGAAACGCCTCCTCCTCTTTTCGTTGCACTACCGGCGGAAGTTGATAGAGATCCCCAAAAAAGATCATCTGCACGCCGCCAAACGGGGTGCCGGGCCTTCGCCCATTGAGTTCCAAAAACCGGGCAACCGCGTCGAAGAGATCGGCCCGAACCATCGATATTTCGTCGATCACAATCGTCTCGATTTTCTGATAGAGCTTTCGCCGTTCCCCTCGAAGTTTTTTTATCCCTTCCAGCGTAACGTTTGGTTTGAATCCAAAAAAGGAATGAATGGTTTGACCGCGAACATTAATCGCCGCGACACCGGTCGGCGCCAGCACAATCGCGTTTTTGGATGTGGTCTCGCGAAAATGCTGAAGAAGGGTTGATTTCCCGGTACCGGCCCGGCCGGTAATAAAAAGGTTTTGGGTCCCCTTTTCCAGAAGATCGAGCGCGTGTCGAAATTCCGGAGTCAGGTCCAATTTGTTTTTTGAGTCCGCGACGCGTTCGATGATAGACACGGTTCTTTCAAAATGGTGTGGTTGGCATTATAATACATTTCCTTCTGAAACAAAAAATGAGGTTTGATGAAACAGGCATTGATTGTCGTTAATCCCATTGCAGGTGGAGGCCGTGCGGCCGCGGCCGCGCCCGCGTTAGTAAAAGCGTTGGCAGACCGGGGTGTTCAGACTAAAATCATAACAACGTCTCCTATGGATCAGGACGATGCCCTGGATCAGGCAATCCTGGATTCAGAAGCCATCATCGCGATGGGTGGCGATGGCACACTCAATCGTGTCGCGCGGCCTATTGTCCTAAAAAAGCAGCGCGAGGCGCGATCACCGGCCGTGGCCTTTGTCCCGTTTGGCACCGGCAATGTTGCCGCGCGCGCCTTTCGACTTCCCCGAAACTTCTCCGATGTTGCAGACCTCGTTGCGTTGGGCACGGTGCGACCGATTGATGTTGGCGTGGTTTCTCGAAACGGCATGGCCGTTGCCGTTTTTTTGCTCTGGCTCGGCGCCGGATTGGATGGCGCGTTAATTCACAGGGTGGCGGCACATCGCCCTCGAGAACAAGGCCTGCGACTCATCCTGCGTTACATGATTGAAACACCACGAACATTTATGACCTATCGGTTTCCCGCTGTGACGCTCCAATCCGAACGAACACACGGCGAATTCGCGGGGGTTATTCTGGCCAACATTGGCCCGCTTGGAATTGGCAATATCACAAGAGATGCCGATCCATCGGACGGCAAGGTTGATATCATTGCCGCGCGGCCTCGCAGTCGGCCGTCCTGGTTGTTATCGGGTCTTCTTGTCGGTCTAAATCGCAGCGATCTTTGTTGGAACGTCTGCCGTTCCCGTGAAACAGATGTGCGGCTGACCGCAAAAGAACCGGTGCCGGTTCAAATTGATGGAGAACCGTTTGGGCCGCTTCCACTCACGGTCGAAATGAAACCGGCCGCGTTACATCTTCTTTCGCCGGTTCGGCCCCTAAAGAGTAGACATCGTTGCGGGGAAGCAGTTAGAATCAGACTCCTTTAGGAACAGTCCATGAACCTTTCGTTAATGGCACCGGAACTCTGGATGACCGCGTTAAGCTGCCTGGTGCTGGCAATCGATGCCGCTTGCCCGAAATTCTCCAAAAGAACGTTGGCCCTTCTTTCCATCGGCGGCATGGCGCTTATTATCCTGCAATTAATTGGCATGGGACTCGCCGGCGTCCAGGAAACGACCTTCAACACGATGTTCATCCTCGACCCATTAGCCATCTTCTTCAAGATATTTATACTCGTTTCAACGATTCTGGTCCTCTTCTCCTCGCTGGACTATGTTGATCGGCTGCCCCATTTCAAGGGCGAATATTACTACCTGATTCTTTTCTCGGCATTGGGGATGATGTTCATGGTCTCCGCCAACGACTTTCTTTCCCTTTTTATCACGCTGGAATTTTCCACGTTTGGATTCTACATTCTGGTTGCCTATTTGCGAGACGACGCAAAATCGAGTGAGGCGGGAATTAAATTTTTTATCCTGGGGGTACTGGCCGCGGCGCTGATTGCGTTTGGGATTAGCCTTATCTATGGCGACACCAATACCATTTTGTTCTGGGAGATCGCCAAGATCGAGCAAAAAATGTCGATCGGTCTTTTGATTGGGCTTCTCTTTATCTTTATCGGAATCGGATTTAAGATCGGTGCGTTTCCCTTTCATGCATGGATTCCGGACGTTTACGAGGGGGCCCCAACACCCGTTACGGCTTATCTTTCCATTGTGCCCAAAGCCGCCGCGTTTTGTCTCTTTATGCGGATCGCCTTCTCGACATTGAGCGACTTGAAACCCGATTGGGTTTTCTTGATTGCCGCGATATCGGTTTTCTCAATGACCTACGGAAATATTACGGCGATTGCCCAAAAGAACATGAAGCGGCTGCTGGCCTACTCCGGCATTGCCCAGGTTGGAAACATTTTAATCGGGATGGCCGCGGGAACGAAGCAGGGAAGCGACTCGGTCTTGTTCTATCTTCTGACCTATCTTTTTGCCAACCTCGGCGCGTTCGCCGTGGTTATTATCTATTCGAACATGACACAGAAAGACGATATTGATGATCTGGCCGGACTCAATCGCCGTTCCCCGTTGATGGCCTTTGCAATGCTCCTTTTTCTGCTTTCGTTGGCCGGTGTGCCGCCGCTTGCCGGGTTCATGGCAAAGGTCTATGTCTTTCTGGCCGCGGTAGAGCAGGGGCTGATCCTACTCGTCACCGTGGGGCTCATTAACGTGGTGATCTCTTTTTATTACTATTTGATTGTTGTAAAAAAGATGTACGCGGTTGAGCCGGTGGATGCCGCGCCGATTCCCCTTTCGATGCCGCTTCGTCTTGTTCTGTACGCGGGGATCGCGGGGGTTTTGCTACTGGGAATATGGCCCAAACCGTTCATCGATTTTTCAGTGGCCGCGACACAATTCGTAACTCCGATTGCCTCTTTACACT
>CAZSME010000035.1:4090-10120 GCA_964607665.1 uncultured Nitrospirota bacterium
TTCATGACAAACAAAGTATCCGAATTCAAAACATTAAAGGGGTTCAAAGACCTTCTGCCGGAAGAGGGGATATTGTGGGAATGGATCGAGTCGGTGGCCCGAGACACCTTTCATCTCTACGGTTTTTCAATGATCCGCACCCCGATCATCGAGCAGGCCGAGCTGTTTACGCAGTCGATTGGAACCACCACCGACATTGTTGAAAAAGAGATGTACACCTTTGAGGATCGGGACAAACGGAAAATCAGCCTGCGCCCGGAAGGCACCGCATCCGTCGTTCGCGCGTATCTGCAAAACCGTTCCCTGTCCGAATTGCCCTACGTCAAACTGTACTATATCGGCCCGATGTTCCGGCACGAACGGCCTCAGGCCGGACGGCTTCGTCAGTTTCATCAGATCGGCGCCGAAATGATTGGGGAGATCGCCCCGGAACGGGATATCGAAATCCTGGCGATGCTATCCCACTTTTTTCAACAATTAAAAATTACCGACATTACATTGGAGATCAATAGTCTGGGCTGTCCCCGCTGCCGTCCCCCCTACCGCCACGCCCTCGTCAACTATTTACAAAGCCAGACACAGATACTTTGTGAAGACTGTGTTCGAAGGCTGCAGGCCAATCCGTTACGCATTTTAGATTGTAAAAAGGAGGGATGCCGCGAGACGACTCGTCATGCCCCCTCTCCGCTCGATCATCTCTGTGCCGAATGCCAGACCCATTTTAAGGCGGTTGAAGAGGGGCTTCGTCTATTGGGAATCGCCTATACAGTGAATCGTTATCTGGTGCGGGGCATCGACTATTACACGAAGACCGCATTTGAAATGACGACCCCCCATCTGGGGGCACAAAACGCAGTCGCAGCCGGGGGACGATATGACAGCCTGATCGCGCTTTTGGGCGGCCCGAATGTGCCCGCTATTGGATTTGCAATTGGGATGGAACGTGTTGCCGCACTGGTGCGGCCAGAGTCGGTTCAAAAGAACCCGCTTATGCTTTATCTTGCCCCGTTGGGGGACGCGGCCCTTCACCTTCTTCTCCCAAAGCTGTATGCCTTTCGTCAGAAAAATATAAAAAGCGAGATGGGGACAAACAGCAGTGGAAGGGGCAGTCTAAAGGGACATATGAAGCAGGCCGATCGGCTGGGGGCGCAGTATGTGTTGATCGTCGGAGAAACAGAAATCAGCGAGGGGAAGGGTGTGCTGCGCAATATGACCACCCACGAACAGGAAAAAATCGATCTTGCAAACTTAATTGATGCGGTTGTCGCGCGGATGACGTCTAAGAATCTACGAGCGCTTTAAGCTCTTTCCCCGCCTTAAAAAAAGGAACCCACTTTTCGGGGACCGAGACCTTCTCGCCGGTTTTTGGGTTTCTTCCTGCGCGAGGATCGCGACGCCGACGCCGAAAACTCCCAAACCCGCGAATTTCGACCTTATCGCCTTTCTCCAACGCCTCTTTAATAATCTCTAATGCCGTGTTAACCACGGCCTCAATCTGTTCCTGATTGAAGGTTGGATATTTCTGTAATACGGTTTGGATGAGGTCGGATTTTGTCATGCAACGCCTCTAAAAGGAAAGCAGATAATTCAATCGCAGCGGCGGAAGGTAGGATGCGGAACCCAAAAACGTTCCCTTTAACATTTTGAAAACAGAAAATCGATCCCGTGTTTCCACCACGCGCGGCTTTCCGGAAATCCCTGCCATCTCGGCTGTTTTCTGAATGGCATCTTCCAGATTGCCCAATCCATCGACCAATCCAAGCTCTTTGGCCTGACGTCCGGTGAAGATTCTCCCGTCTGCCAGTGACCTTACTCCCCCTTCCCCGTCGACCTTGAGCGATCGCCCCTCCGCGACGGCATGAATAAACTGATCATGAACGTCATCTAAAACGTATTGCAAAATGGCCCGATCCTTCTCTGTCATCTTGCGAAAAGGGGACCCAACATCCTTGTTGACGCCGCTTTTAATCACAACACTCTCCACCCCAATTTTATTGAGCAGCCCTTCGACATTCGCCATCTCCATGATCACACCCATACTGCCTGTCAGGGTTCCGGGGTTCGCCATAATAAAATCCGATGCCGCGGCAATGTAATATCCACCGGAGGCGGCGATGGTTCCCATCGAAGTGACCACCTTTTTCTTCCCCTCCCCTCGAATTTTTTTGACCATGTCATAAATCTCCTGCGACGGGACAACCGCCCCGCCGGGGCTGTCAATGCGCAAAAGGATCGCCTTGATCTGGTCATTGTCGCGGGAATCGTTAAGGATCCGGGTGATTTCTTCCGAGTCGATAATCACCCCCTCGATCCGAACAAGGGCAATCTGCTCTCCGTCTCCTCGCCCCCAACCGGCATCGCCACCGCGGCGGCCCATCCAAAACATAAAAACGAAAAAGAGCGATGAGAAAAGAAAAAAATAAGAGGCCCCGGTTATGATGGTCTTGCGTTCCATGATTTTATGATCGGAGCCGCGCGGTGTCAGGACTCACCCAAGAGAGAAGGCGTCTACTAAGGATAACCCCTGCCCCCCTTTTGCCCACCTGCCCAATGGTGGCCCCGGGCGCATTTAACCTGTGGCCGTTTCCGTTTCCCCTCCATGAGAGGACGACGAAGCCGGGGAGAGCGCGTCTGCATGGGTCTCCACCGGTTCCTGCTTTTTCTTCGTTGTCTTTTTTGCGACCGATCCGACCGACTGATCGAGTGGGGCCTGGCTGCGCTGGAACCGTTTCAAACTCTCTTTATCCGAAAGATCGTCCGCCTCACGAATCGACAAGGCGATTTTTCGTTCGGCAGAGTCAATTCGGATCACACGCGCATTCACCGTCGTACCAACAGGATAAAGCTCTGCCGCGCGTTGCGCGGACTCCACACCGGTTTCACTGGTGTGGACTAATCCTTCAATCCCATCTTCCAGCTCGACAAAGAAGCCAAAGTCGGTGAGCTTGTTCACCTTGCCCGGGAAGACCCCACCGACGGGATAGGTCTTGGGAATCTCCTGCCAGGGGTCGGGAACCAACTGCTTATACCCTAACGATATCCGCTCCTTCTCACGATCTACTTTAATGACGACCGCCTCAACATCCTGACCTTTTTTGAACACCTCGGAAGGATGTTTGATATGACGCGTCCAGGAAATATCGGAAACATGGATCAGGCCATCAATCCGTTCTTCCAATCCGACAAACACGCCAAACTCGGTCAGGCTTTTAATCTTACCCGCGATCCGTGTTCCGGCAGGATATTTCTCCTCGACCTGATCCCATGGATTCGGTTCGGTCTGTTTCATCCCCAGCGAAAGTTTTCTTCCCTTTCGATCGATATTGAGCACAACGATCTTAACCGTATCGCCCACCGAAACAATCTTTGAGGGGTGTTTTAGATCGCGAGACCAGCTCATTTCTGAAACATGCACCAGGCCCTCGACCCCCGGCTCCAGCTCCACAAACACACCATAATCGGCCAGACTCACAACGCGACCGACCCCCTTCATCCCAACCGGATAGCGGGCTTCTACAGAACCCCATGGATCAGTGGATTTCTGTTTTAAACCTAACGATACGCGTGAGGTTTCTTTATCGTACTTTAAGACAATAACGGCAATCTTTTCGCCCACACTCAAAACCTCTGAGGGGTGATTGATACGCGCCCATGAAATATCGGTGATATGCAACAGGCCGTCGATTCCACCCAGATCAACAAACGCGCCGTAATCGGTGATGTTCTTAACCACACCATCGATGAGCTGTCCTTCCTTCAGGGAGGAGAGGACCGTACTCCGTTTTTTGTCGCGGCTTTCCTCCATAAAGGCCCTTCGAGAAACAACAATGTTCCCGCGACGCATACTCATCTTTACGATTTTCAATGAAAAGGTCTTTCCGACCAGCGACCCCAAATCACGAATGGGGCGAAAATCGATCTGAGATCCCGGCAAAAACGCCTTCACGCCGATATCCACCACTACTCCGCCTTTAATTTGGGTAATCACCTTTCCTTCAATCACCCCGCCTTTTTCATAAATGGATTCAATTTCCTGCCAGACCTTAATCTTATCGGCCTTTTCCTTGGAGAGAAGAAGATTCCCATCGGCGTCTTCCAGACCTTCCAAAAAGACCAGCAACTTATCGCCGGTCTTTAACGCCTGCAGTGCGTCCGCTGAAAACTCCTCCCGCGAGAGCACCCCCTCGGATTTATAACCGATATCCACCACGACACCATCCGACTGAACCGAAACAACCGTGGCTTCCAGCACCGAACCTTCCTGAAAGGTTTTGAACGTCTCCTCATAAAGACGTTCTTCCTCTTTCGATATTGAACTCTCTTGGGGTTTTGCCTCTTCTTCGACTTCCTGCCAATCTACCCGTTTTAGTTTCAACATAAAAACACGCCTCTCCTTATCCTATTTTTTGGAGCCGTTCCACAACCTTATCAATAATCCAATCCGGTGTGGACGCCCCGGCCGTCACTCCTGTTTTTTGAATCCCTGAGAACCACCCCTCCTCAATCTCGTCTGCTGTTTCGATATGATAGACTGGAATCCCCTCCTGACGACAAATATCGGCCAGATGGGTGGTGTTGGCGGAGTTCTTTCCACCCACGACAACCATCGTCTCCACATCCACGGCGACTTTCTGGGCCGCCGTCTGCAACTCTTCGGTCGCGTAACAGATCGTATTGAATACCTTCACCTCATCGCAAATTTTAAGGCACTTCAGCACGATGTCCGAAAACTTCTGAAACGTTTGCGTTGTTTGCGAGATGATCCCCACCCGTTTTTTCGTAAATCGATTGAGCCATTTCTGAATCGCCTCAAAGTCTTCGGTCACAAGAAGGTTCTCGCCCCCCCCCGCGTGGCCGACAACCGACAACGTCTCTGGGTGATGGCGATCCCCAACCATCACGACCTGATATCCTTCGTCCACAAGCTGCTTGGCATATCTCTGTGCATTGGTCACAAAAGGGCAGGTCGCATCAATCACCTGAAGCCCTTTTGCCTGGGCATCGGCCATGACTTGCGGCGAAGAAACGCCATGGGACCGCAAAATCACCACGCCGTTGGCAATCTCATCCAATGAGTCAACCTTTTTCACCCCTTCTTCGGAAAGGCGCCCGACCACCTGTGGGTTGTGAATCAACGGCCCCAGGGTATGAACCTTTTTCCCTTTATCTTCCGCGGCAGTAAATGCCATTTTTACGGCCCGTTTTACGCCAAAACAAAAACCGGCATGTTCCGCGATAACGACTTCCATACTAGAAATGCCCTATCCGCAAGTACGACCCACTCTTACCTTAAAAAACACGTCTGGGGATTCTAACACAAACGTCCAGACAGAATCATCCTTTCTTTTTCTCATTGATTTTTTGCAGCATTACGGCAACAACCCCTTCCAGAGGCAAGGAGGTGGAGTCGATAATAATGGCATCGGGTGCGGGATGTAACGGGGCCACCGCCCGGTGTTGGTCTCTCAAATCGCGTTCATTGATCTCACCGATAACGGTTTCCAATGTATACGCCGTCTCCCCCCCCCGGGCAACCTGTTCTTTAAATCGTCGCACGCCGCGAACATCCAGGTCGGCGTCCAGATAAAATTTTAAATCGGCATTTGGAAAAACCACGGTCCCAATATCCCGGCCTTCGGCTACCACCCCGCTTTTCGCCATGGCTCTTTGTATCGATAGCAATTTTGCGCGCACACCCGGATAAGTCGAGAGGACCGATGCGGCACGTGTGATTTCCGGAAGCCTTAGAAAGGGGGTTGCGTTTTCCTGATCTACCCAGATCTCGTCCGGCTCACCCGACAGATTGCTTTTTCGGATAACGACATGGAGGTCCTGACAAAATGCGGTAACATCTCCCTCTTGGTGCGGAGCAATCCCCTTTTGCAAGACCTTCCAGGTCAAGGCACGATAGAGTGCCCCCGAATCAAGATAGAGAAGATGGAGCTCGCGCGCAAGCCGCTTCGCTACCGTGCTTTTTCCTGCCGCCGCCGGCCCATCAATCGCGATAATGAACGGTATCATTGGGAGCAT
>CAZSME010000036.1:0-10067 GCA_964607665.1 uncultured Nitrospirota bacterium
TTTTTGACTTTCGGGAAAGGTCTCGTTAGAATACCGCTACTTTTTTGTTCCCCAGTAGCTCAGTCGGCAGAGCAGACGGCTGTTAACCGTCGGGTCGCTGGTTCGAATCCGGCCTGGGGAGCCCAATTAAGATACCCCGTTCCCGTTTTTATTTTCTGTCGGGGTTGCGCTTTTGCCCAATCCATTCCCGTTTTTTTGATTGGTTGATAAAACCAGATGCCAGTAATTCAACGGCTTGACCATAAGCTCTTTTTCAATTAAAAGCGGTTTCCCCGCGAAAAGCGCCTCAAGGTCAAGATCGGCCCGAAAACCCATCTTTTTTGTTAATGGCGAGATCGTTTCTTCACATCGGGAAATAAACGGATTGTCGTTTTTGAAATGATTCAGCAAAACCAGCTTCCCCCCCGGCTTACAAACGCGGATCATTTCATCAATCACCTGAGAAGGATCGGGCACCGTGGAGATGGCGTACGCGGCCAGAACGGCATCAAATGTATCGTTCTGAAAGGCCATGTTCATTGCGTCCATTTCATAAAGCTCAATATGGGAAAGGCGGTTTCGTAAAAGACGCTCCCTGCCTTTTTGAAGCATCGCATCACACAGATCGATGCCGACAACCCGGCAGGTTGTAGGATAAAACATCAGGGAAAGACCCGTGCCGACCCCCACGTCTAAAATGGTTTCTCCACCTTTTAAGTCAAGCAGCCGCACCGCTTCTTCCCGAGAGGCATGAAAGACCTTATTCCAGATCACATCATAAAATCCGGAGTAAAACGAGTAGGCGCGTTCGATACTTCGGGCATTCATTTCAACGGGGTTCCCTTTCCTCGTGTTATTATAAGCCACACAAGCGGTCGGATTGTAGTGAAAACCAGCAAAAACAATCAAGGGCACCTCTAAAAACCTACTGCGCGACCCTTATGCTCGCGTTGCGCGGCGCTCGCAGTGCACGGTGCACTCGGAATCCTCATGTACACAACGTACATTGCGGTTCCTGTGCTCCGGGCGCCTTGCATTCGGGTCGCTCGCTACGGTTTGTAAGAGGTGCCCTCAAGCGATTTCGTGACCTTGACAAACCGATGAATCGGGGGGCATAGTGGCCCGGTGTCACATGGTGTGACACACAATTATAAAGGAGGGCAAGATGGCTACAAGAACATCCACTGCAGTTTGGGAGGGAGATTTAAAGGCCGGGAAGGGGAACATGACCGTCGGCAGCGGCGCCTATAACGGCCCCTTTTCGTTTGCATCGCGGTTTGAATCCGGGGCAGGAACCAATCCGGAAGAGCTGATTGCCGCCGCCTCCGCGGGCTGTTTTTCCATGGCATTGTCGGCGGGCCTGGGCAAAAACGGCTTCACGGCAAAAAAGGTTTCCACCACCGCGAAGGCCTATTTAGAAAAGGTCGGCGAAGGGTTTGGGATCACCAAGATCGAGTTAAATTGTGAAGCCTCTGTTCCGGGAATCGACGAGACCAAGTTCAAAGAGATTGCCGAGGGAACCCGAACCGGCTGCCCGGTTTCAAAGGCGTTGGCCGGTGTCGAAATCGCCTTAACGACGAAATTGACCAACTAACCCGACTCCAGACACAGCCTGGAGCGAGCTAACCGCTGGGGGCGCGGCCCCCAGCGAACAGACCGGCCCCGTTGGTGCCGGTGAACCCGTAAGAGCCTTCCCCGAGTAAAAACAGTAATGGGGGTCGAGACCTCCGCCGATCTTTCAGCGCGACCAACGGGAGCGCTCTGTTGGCAGGGCGCCCTGCGCCCCCTTTGTTCGCTGGCGGCCGTGCCGCCTATTCAAACCGTAACGCCTCGGCCGGATCCAATTGCGAGGCCTTATAGGCCGGATAAAGGCCGAACGTCACCCCAACCACCAACGCAAAGAAGAAACCCAGAACAATTGAGCCGGGCAGAATAACGGCTTGCCATCCTTCAATCGCCCGATTGGCAAGCCAGCCAAATCCACTTCCAATAAAGATTCCCAGCAAAACGCCAATAACACCGCCCACAAAACTCAACGCGACCGACTCAATAATAAACTGAATGAGGATGGCCCGGCGGGAGGCCCCCATCGCCATTCGAAGCCCAATCTCTGATGTGCGCTCCGCGACGGTGACCAGCATGATATTCATAATGCCGATCCCGCCGACTAACAGGGCTAATGCCGCGGTGCCGCCTAATATTACGCGAAACGTAAAGATAATCATCTCCACATTCCGAACCAGTTGATCCTGGCTGCGAATGGAGAAATCCTCCACCCCATCATGGCGTTGTAACAGGACCGACCGCACGATCTCGCCGGTCTTTTTCATATTCTCCCGCGCATCGATCTTCATCACAAGGGATGTCAACACGTCATTTCCGGAAAAAAGCTTCATCATCGTGGTCGCGGGGATTAAGACCGTCACATCATAATTAATCCCGTGTAACGCCCCTTTCTCCGCCAGCAGGCCAACCACAATAAAACGTTGATTGCCTATCTTCACATCCTGCCCGATGGGATCGGTTGATCCAAACAGCTTCTCCGCAACCTCTTTTCCCAAGACCACCACTTTTTTAAACTGCTGGATATCTTCCGGAAAAAGAAAGCGGCCGCGGCCGACCGTGTAGTTTTGAATCTCCATGTAGGTTTCAAAGACCCCTTCGACCATGCCGGTATAGTCGGAATCGCCGGCCCGCAACTGCGACCGGTGCGCAATGACGGGAGTCATCCGGTGAATATGGGGCGCGATTTGGGACACGGCATCCATGTCCGAGTAGCGAAGCCCTTTTGATCGGCCGGTAAAACCTCTTCGCTCCTCCTCGGTCAGCTCCTTGGGCCGAACCGAAAGCAGATTCGTGCCCAGCTTTTCAATCATGTCGACCGTCATCTGCTTACCCCCTTCCACAATCGACGCGATTGAAATCACCGCCGCGACGCCAATAATCACGCCCAGCATGGTTAAGCCGGATCGAAGTTTATTCGATGAAAGATTTGAAATCGCATCAAAAAATATTTCAAACATCACTACGCTCCGGCCCGCATATCTTCCACAACCTGTCCATCTTTCAGCAGCACCCTTCGGCGCGCCCGCCTCGCGATCTCTTGGTCGTGCGTGACAATAACGAGTGTATGGCCTTTCTGATTCAGGTCTAAAAGAAGATCGATAATGTCAGCGCCCGATTTGGAGTCCAGATTTCCGGTCGGCTCGTCGGCGAGGAGGATTTCCGGCCGGTTCACCAGCGCACGGGCAATCGCAACCCGTTGCTGCTGCCCTCCGGAAAGTTCTCGGGGAAGGTGCGCCATCCGATGGCCCAACCCCACCTGCTGCAAGGCCGCTTCCGCGCGTGCCACCCGCTCGCTCCGAGGGACACCCCTATAAAAAAGGGGTAAGGTCACGTTCATCAGCGCGGTCTGTCGAGGCAGAAGGTGGAACGTTTGGAAGATGAATCCAATCGATTGATTGCGAACCGATGCCCGTTCTTCTTCCGAAAGAAGCGCCACCGGTCGGCCATTGAACAGATATTCTCCTGAAGTGGGTTGGGATAAGCAGCCGATGATATCCAGAAGGGTGGTCTTTCCGCTTCCCGACGGGCCGACCAGTGCGACCGACTCGCCCCGTTCGATGGAGAGCGTCACGCCGTTTAGGGCCGTGACCGTCAGGTCTCCCATCGGATAGGACTTACTGACATCACGCAATTCCAGCATGGTTGGTATCCCCGTTTTGACGGTGTGCCTATCGCGATTTCTGAGAGGTCTCCGCTTTTGGAAGCAGGACACGATCCCCTTCCGCCAATCCTTTTGTAATGACGGCGACGGTTTCGTTTTTCAGACCCACCTCGATCGGTTGAAACCGGTCCTGTCCTTTAATAGACGGCAGACGCACCGCATCATGCCCTTCAAATCGCGTTAATGCCATTTGCGGAAGGTAGAGAACATCCTTTTCAATCCGCGTAATGATATCGACATTGGCGGTCATAAACGGCATCAAGCGGGCATCGGGATTCGTCACCCCAATGGTCACTTCGTAGCTGACCACATTATCCACCTTCTCGCCCTTGGGAGAGATTTTTGCCACGGTTCCCTGATAGACATGGTTCTGTACCGCGTCTAACCGGATTTCCGCTGGCTGTCCCTCGTGGATCTGTCCAATATTCACTTCGTTAATCTTCGTCTTGACCCACATTTTGGAGAGATCGGAGATCCGCATCAATGGGGTGCCACCGGTCACGTTGGACATGCCGGAGGAGACAATCTCTCCTTCGGATGTGTTCACCTCAATCACCGTGCCGGACACCGGCGATAAGACAGAAAAATCGTTCACCGTCTCGGTCGTGAAATCGGTCACCAGATACTTTTCGTAAAGTGTTCTATTTCCACCCAGTGTGAGGAGAAGCTGTTTCTTGGCCAGCTCGTATTGAATTTTAGATTTCTCTTCCTGTTTTAACGCCGCTTCCAGTTCTTTACGCGCAATAAAACCCTTGGCGAACAACTCATTACTGCGCTGATACTCTCGCTGTGCCTCATCCCAATTCAGTTGTTCCTCCGTAACCTTCGCGCGCGCCTCGGCCACCCTTCTGGCCTGATCGGATTCCAAACGAAGGGTCGCCAGCGGCTGGCCAATGACAACACGATCCCCGGCCTGGACAAAGATTTTTTTTACCTCCCCGGCCTGCTCCGATTTGATTTCAACCGCGCTCATTGGAACCACGGAACCGGTCTCGGTCGCGCGGGCAATCACATCCCCGCGCTTTACAACAACCCCCGCCCCTTCGCTTTGTTCCCGACGGTCCGGCCCTCGAACCTTATAAAGCAGAACGGCAACAAGAACGAGGATCAAACAGACGACCAGGACTTTTCCGACTTGTTTTTTCACGGTCTTTATTCTTCTTTTACCGGCCCAACGAGGGGAACGTCCCCTGCGAGGCCGGTTCGTTCGCAGGCGGCTGTGCCGCCCCCCACTGCGTTAGGTTGGCCCGTGACTTATTATAGTCAATCAGGGCGCGAAGGGCATTCACCGAGGCGATCGCGACGTCATTTTGAAAGGTAATGATATCGTGGCTTGAAATCAGTCCCAGCTGAAATCGCTCTTCCCCCGCGAGGAGTTGCTTTTTCGCCAACTCCAGGGCGCGCTGTGTCGCTCGGATTCGCTCAAAATCGGTTTTCATCCGTCTTATTCCCTCCTGCGTTGTCCGTGTAATCTCTCGCATCCGCTTTTCCTTTTCAAGCTGGGCCTTCGCCTGTTCAGACCGCGCCTTCATCAACGTGGCTTCCGCCGCGCGATTTCCAAGGGGATAGGTAAAGAGAAAGCCGGCCTCCCAACGATAGAAATCGGCCGAAAACAGTTGCTCAAAAGGGGCCGAAAGGGTTTGGCCAATCCCACTGGGGCCAAACGCGCCAATAAAATCCAATGACGGGAGGGTCTGGTTTTCTGCCAGTTGTACCCCCCGGGCCTTATTTTGGATATTAAGCTCCAACGCGTCCAATGCGGGATCGTCCCGTAATGCCGATTCTACCAGATCGTTCGGGTTAATGTTGATCTCTTCTTCGACCGGGTGATCTGTGGGGAGGATCACCGAAAACGCACTCGGTCTATCCCGGGAATGGATAAGGGCCATGAGTTGGTCTGCGGTGTCTTGTATTGCTTTCTGGGCGACGAGAACGGTTTCTTCGCGCGATGCGACTGCAACCTCGGCAACTAAAATCTCAATCGGCGCCAAAAGTCCTAATGCAACACGGGCGCGATTGCTCTCGAGAAGTTGTGTCGCCAATTTCAGAGAAGTCTGCTGTGCCAAAAGATTCTCTCTCTGGAAGACCAGCTCCCAGTAAAGCGAAATAACCTTGAGGACGATCTCCGTTACGCGGGCACGCGATGTTTGATCGGCAATGTGAATCTGTGTTCGGGCGATCTTCAAAGGCCCTTGTTTTATCTCCGTGCCAAATCCTTTAAGAAGCGGCTGGGTAAAGGTTAAGGCGAGGTCGCCGCGATATGTCGGATTGGTTCTTTGGAACGTCGCATCGGTTCGGAATTGTCGAAGGGTGATATCATACTCTCCTCCCCATCGAAGCGGTTTTTTCCATCCCAAACTGACCTCACGATCGTTCTGCTCGATGAAGTCCGCACCGGTCAAGCCGGTTTCAGCAAAGGAAGTCGATCCACGCACCGATCGTCCAGTCTCAGCATTAAACCGCAAAGACGGATCGAATGGAGCGGTCTCGGAGAGCCATGTGGCTTCTTGCAGCCGGATATTTTCCTTCTCGATCTGAATATCGAGGTTGTTCGCAAGGGCCATCTGAATCGCTTCGGAAAGGGATAAAGAGAGGGGGGGATTGTCTTCCGCCGCATCAACACAAACGGGGACGAGGCCGAAGAAAAAGAGAAAAGAAAGTCCGATCAACTTTTTCACGCGATGAAGCCCTGGGTATCGGAGCCGGGGTTTAGGATTGAACATGACCTTCTGATTACGAAACCGATACACGGTCTTATCCTCTGCTGTTATGGAATGCATTAGGCGTCATCATTACCATAAAGCCCCTGTATCTACAAGGGAGTGAAGAGGGTGGGTGTGAGACAAATAAAATTGATGTCTTGACATCATATATAAAGATGCTATAATGCATTTATGAGAACGACACTGTCGATCGATGATGATGTGCTGGATAAGGCAAGGGCCCTGTCCCAAAAACTGCGTGCCCCGTTTCGTCGCATTGTTAACGAAGCGCTTCGTGTTGGCCTGGTAGCGGTTGAGGCGCCCACGCAAAAACGACCCTATCAAACGAAACCCCACAAAATGGGTTTAAAGGCCGGAAGAGATTTAGACAACATTCAGGAACTTCTGGCCCAGATCGAGGGGGAAGACTTCCGATGATTCTGGTTGACGCCAATCTTCTTTTGTACGCCGAAGACCAACTCAGCCCGCGCCATACCGCCGCGCGTCAATGGTGGGATGCGCAATTGTCCGGCACCACTCCGGTTTGTCTTTGCTGGACAATCCTTTGCGCGTTTATCCGAATCAGCACGAATCCCCGGGTTTTTAAATATCCTCTTTCGATTGATCAATCCGTTTCGCGCGTACAGAGTTGGATTGATCAGCCCTGTACCCGGTTCATTCATCCGACGGAACGGCACTGGGTCATCCTGCAACAACTTTTAGTGGGGAGGCAGGCTGTTGCTAATCTTGTGAGTGATGCGCACTTGGCTGCTCTTGCCATTGAGCATGGCTGCGAGCTATTTTCCACCGATGCCGACTTTGCCCGTTTTCCGAAAATCAAGTGGCAAAATCCGATCAAGTAAACAGGGCATTGGCGTGATCAACAAAAGAGCGAAACAGACGTGCCCGCGGAGCCGACGGTCAGGATTGAACTGACGACCTGCTGATTACGAATCAGCTGCTCTACCACTGAGCTACGTCGGCAATAAGCGGGCACGGGATTCCAGCTTCAACATTGCCGGAATGACGTTCTACATCGCTATTGTAACGCCGTTAATTTTTCTCTCGACTGCTCGGCCTCAAAACTCTCCGGAGCAAGCTCGATGACCTTCTTAAACGCCTTCGATGCGTCACTCTGCTCCCCCCTTTTTAAGTGAAAAGAGGCCAGCCGAAAATGGGTTTGATGATCACTGGGTGCGACGAGGGTCGCTTCCTGAAAAAAGAGAAGCGCCTTGTTGGATTGTCCCGACTCCTCATAGGTCTCGGCAATTTTATTCAGCACCACGACATTGTTCGGCTCAATCTGACGAACCTGGAGGAATTCCGCCAGCGCGGTTTCATATTTCTTTCGTTTTAGATAAATTACACCTAAGTTCCAGTGGGGCAACTGCGGGGTGGCGTATTGCGTATTGCTTAGCGCGTTCTGATAGGCCCGAATCGCATCGGCCTCATTCCCCATCGTCTGATAGATGTTCCCCATGTAGTTATGGGCCTCTGAAAAGCTGGGGTCGAGCGCGATGGTTTTCTGAAACGCTTCGATGGCCCGAGGATAGTCCCGCCTCTGTGCATGCACATGTCCCAACGCATAATGCGCCTCTTTATTCTTGGGATCCTTTTGAATCGCCTTTAGAAATTCCAGATAGGCATTTTGCAAGTTGGGAGGGGTTTCATTCAAATAAGCAACGCCGAACTTATAAAATGCCCCGGCTTCTTGCTCGGGTTTGATCTTCTCTTCGGTGGTGGTGCAGCTGACCAAACCGAAAATCAGACAAAAAAGTCCGAGCCCGTAGGCCTGCCTCTTATTCATAAGCCATCAACGCCTTGAAGTCGGCATACCGATTTTGAATCTCGTCCGCGGTGAGCGATCGCATCCGGTCGATGCTAAACGCCTCCACACAGAACGACGCCATCACCGACCCATAAATGGCCGCCTGCCGAAAGACCTTATCGTCTGTTT
Organism: uncultured Nitrospirota bacterium; assembly: GCA_964607665.1. Lineage (GTDB taxonomy): Bacteria > Nitrospirota > Nitrospiria > SBBL01 > SBBA01 > CAZSME01. The sequence goes on from CAZSME010000036.1 coordinate 8,366, forward strand.
TATCCGTGCTGGCGAGGAACCCCATAAATCCCCCCGCGAACGAATCGCCCGCGCCGGTCGGATCCAAAACGCGCTCCAGCGGATAGGCCGGCACCGCAAATATTTTTTTGTCGTTAAACATCAGTGCGCCATACCCCCCTCGTTTGATAATCAGGGTTCTGGGGCCATACGATAGGATTTTCGATGCGGCCTGAACAAGATTCGACTCGCCCGACAACGCCCGGGCCTCCCCCTCGTTAATGGTCAGAATCCCCACCTCGCGTAAGGTTTTCAAAAGGGCCTCCCGTTTCCCCGAAATCCAGAAATTCATCGTGTCGCAGACAATCTGTTTTGGATTCGAGACCTGTTTCAAGACGGAACGCTGTATGTCCGGATCGATATTGGCCAGGAAAAGATAAGGGACATCGCGATAGGACACGGGCAGTTTTGGATGAAACGATTCAAACACGTTGAGCTCGGTCGCAAGCGTCTGGGCTTCATCTAACGAATCGCCATACGCCCCGCGCCATCGAAATGTTTTTCCCTCGTGCCGCTCCAATCCGGTCAGATCGATTCCCCGTGATCGCAAGAACGCAAGGTGTGTTTCCGGAAAGTCTTGTCCGATCACGGCAACCAGCCTCACGTCGGTAAAAAAGCTGGCCGCCGTGGCAAAATAGGTGGCCGATCCCCCCAGCCCCTCTTGTATCTCCCCAAACGGGGTTTTAACGGTATCAAACGCAACCGAACCGACAACAAGCAGACTCATCGTCTATCCTCCATCTCGTTAAAGGTCACCTCGAAAGATATTTTCCGATCAACAGATCCAAATCCTTTTTAGCCTTGCGTGAAATATGGCTCGGATTCGTCACGATCGCATTTTGCAATGCCCGTCCACAACGACACGCCCTTTCAGGGTTGATATTTCTTACGGCCGTCTGGATGATCTTCTTGGAAAGGGCCACATTGGCCAATAACATTTTAATCACCATCTCGGTTGTCACCGGCTCTTCGGAGAGATGCCAGCAATCATAATCGGTGGACAGGGCCAATGTCACGTAGCAGATTTCGGCTTCCCGGGCCAGCTTTGCCTCGGTGGCATTGGTCATTCCAATCACCGCGACATCCCACGTTCGGTGAACGTTGGACTCCGCGCGGGTTGAAAATTGCGGCCCTTCCATACAGAGATAAGTCCCCCCTCGGTGAACAACCGCACCCACAAGTTCGCCAGCGTCAGAAACCGACCGGGCCAACACGGGGCAGATCGGATCGGCAAAGCTGACATGCGCGACGATCCCGTTTCCAAAAAAACTGCTTTTTCTTCCCTTTGTTAAATCGTAAAACTGATCGGGAACGACGATATGACCGGGGGCAATCTCTTCTTTCATACTGCCCACGGCGCTTACCGATAGAATCGCGGTGACCCCCAGTTGTTTTATCGCGTAGATATTGGCGCGAAAGTTAATCTCGGAAGGAAGCAGCGTATGCCCCACGCCATGTCGTGGCAAAAAGGCGACCGGAACACCCTCTAATGTTCCCAGGATAAATTTTCCGGACGGTTTTCCAAACGGCGTGGTCACCGCCGCTTCTCGAACATTTTTTAGCCCCTCCATTTGATAAAGGCCGGAGCCGCCGATAATGCCAATCTGCGCCCGAGACGACTTTGCTTTTGCTTTCTTAACCATAGGGGGGCGATTATACCATACTCCTCAAAAGGCGCAAGGGC
>CAZSME010000037.1:0-9975 GCA_964607665.1 uncultured Nitrospirota bacterium
ATGTCTCCTTTCCGGAATGTGGGTTTCCGGAAGGATAAGGGTCATTGTTTTATAGGCGGAACCAATACGGTAGATGACCATGAACCATATCCCCAAAAGCACAAATACAATAAGCGATAACCACCGCAGGCTTTCAAAATGACGGAAGACCATCGTAATCGGCACAACCAGCAGCAGTGCAATGGCCTTAGAACAACGGAAAACGAAAACATCAACAAAGGCCTTGGCCCTGTATTTATCTTCCCGTCGCATCGGAACGTACAGCGACTCTTTTAGAGACTGGTTTACAGAATACGCTAAAGAATTATCGAAGGTATTCAGTAAGCTTCCCAACAGCAGCCCCGGGAAAAGAACAAATCCCGTTTCCCCCGTAAGCGCGGATAAAGGGAGCAGAAGAAGCGCACGACCCATTCCCATATGGGTCATTACCGAACGCGTCAGAAAGAGTTGTACCAGAATAGATACAAACGTTGTGAACGAAAAGACATTTGCAAAATAGGACTTCATCTGTGTGTTGGCAATAAAGTGGAGTACTGTTGTCGTAAACTGGTAATCCATAACCGAGGAGACCATTTCATATAATCCCACCGTGAATGCGATACCGAGCAGGTAAGGGGAGTTGAGAAGGAGATTCAAGTCCTTGTGCCAGTCGGTGTCAGAGCCAAAAGGAATTTCCGTTTGGGAGGCCCTGTAGGTGAATGCCGGTTTGATCTGTTTTGCCGCAAGCCATGCCATGAGTGCCATGATACTCAGTAAACCGACACAGATCCAAGCCGAGTGGGCCAGATCGATCTGTTTGGCATACGTTGCCACCACAACACTGCCAAAAAAACCCCCTAATACGCCGCCCAGGATGATTAACCCGTAGAGGCGGCGTGCCATGTGACGGTCCCCACTGTCGTTAAGGAAGGCGAAAAAGGCGGCCAGCATCAGGGTAATAAAAAAATCGCCGTAAAAATAAAAGAGCCAGGCCCGTAAAGGATCGGTAAGAACGAGGGAAGTCAATGCAAAGATGGAGAAGCCGGTGCCGAAAATGGCAATCATCGACAAGGCCAATTTCTCCCGCTTAACATAAGAAGATAACCCGGTAAAGCAGAGAGCGCCTCCCAAGGCCAAGACGACATTGATCACTTTAGCCACCAGCTCCACTTGCGCGGCGTCAAGGTGCCATGTCCCAACGGTCCAACCGGTGCTTTGATAGTACCCGACCAGGAGTGCCTTTTTAATGGGCTTAACAAGCCAATAGGCCGAGATGATCAGAAACAGATAACAAAACATGAACGTGGCGTAACGGCGTTCATCGGGATGCAGTTGCTTCAGATACCAGAGGACACAGCCTGAGAAAAACAGGCCGAGTGGCCAACGCAGCATCACAATAAGATCAATAAAGCCGGCAAAGAAAAACGACCCTTGTTCCATAAACGACTCTCTCTCTGTGGGGCCCGAAAAAAACAGGCGAGTTACTTTTCGCAGGCCACCAGATGCAGCAAATGGTCTGATGTCAACTGCACCCCCTCTGTGGCAACAATGTTGGTAATCGGGTTCACCATTGTCTGTAGGGGTTTCCATGTCCGGTTTTGAAAGGCCCATAACACAAGGGCGTTTTCATTGGTAATACCTCCTCCAATTTCATGACGAAGCGAGTTTTCTTGTAAATAGTCCAACTGGAGATTAACCGTTAGAAGGGTGTCGGGGGTTTTCAAGTCCAAATACCAACTCCGTTCGATACATTTCCAAGGCGCGATACCAGGCGGGAGAAACTTCGGAACCTGATTCGTTTCGACCTCCATGCGTACCCGGGCCGGTTGATTCAAATGTTGGATCTCCAGTACCCCAAGCGGCCTGGCCATGAATTCCTCCATGAAAACGATGGGAGGATCTCCCGACCGAATCTCTGCCGTTGCGGTTAAGAAGAGGGGAACGATTTGACGTTGCATTGGGGCGTCTGGATCGACCGGTGTCCAGGGCGTGTAAGCGGTATAAGGAAGCCAATGGGGGGTATTAAAAGGAGAAGGCTCTAAGACCGTTTTTTTGAGAAGATGATACCGCCAGAGGTTGTACTGACGAAGGGCCGCAACCTGTTGCTCAAAGGGAGGTCCCTTGATGCCCGGGTAACGTTCATGGGACAGACTGGGACGAATCAACGTCTCGAGCGCGGTAACACGGTCGTTAAATTGACCGGGATGAAACCAGCCAAAGCCTGCTTTGGGTTTTGTCGCGGCGTCTGACACCGGACGATCTTTTTCCCAGAACCTCCCAAATAATTTGTGAAACCATGCAAAGCCCCCTTGATCTTCCTGCGGGATTTCCTGTGATGGCGCGACAGAGGCACTCTCCATTTCAGGAACGACTCCAAGAACGTGACTCAAGCGCTTTCGAAAACGTCGTAGCAATTCCGGGTTTTTAAGGGTCTTCTCTTTTAAGGGGTTGGAGGCGCCCAGCTCCGGTGTATAGAAATACTGGTAGTTATCATTCAAGACATTTTTTGGAAACGGCAATACGGGGTCCGCATTTCGCCCAAAGCTAAGGTCAAAATCCCATGGAATAATGAGCCATTTTCCTGTTTTTTTGCTCTGATAGATAAAATAATTCTTGTTGTAGGTGTCTCCGCCGCCGATAATCGTGTTCAAGACAAGCCAGTTGATCATCGAGTCCGAATAAAAATGCTGATCCAGAAAACGATCAAAGTCTGCATCGGGCGTTTTATTAATTTCCTCAATAAGATTGTATAACGGGGTGTAATCGTTATTTTTTGGAGACAACTTAAAAAAACAGCGGTTCAGGCGACTTTGGTTAACCGGCATCATATTGCCGCAATAGACCGAATCGTCGGGATGGAAGAACTCGCCATCGGTGCCATATCCGAAACGGTCTATTGTTGCGGGTGTAATCCATTCGATAAATAGGAAAATACCAATGAACTGGTTGTTTATTTCAAGCCGGACATGCTCCACGTTAGGGGCAACCATGCCAAGGGAAGAAAATAAATCCCATGCCAACCACTCACGCATAAAGGAAATATCGGTTGACATCGACTTAAGCGAAATCTTGTTATAACCCTTCCACTTGGGTTCTCCTGCGTTCAGTTTGATGAGAAGTGATTTTTTTAAAAAGTGGCTTGTGGTTTTGCCCGTGGTCTCAATCCGGCCGTTTAAGCGTTGCCCTTGATCCACTAAAGCCACCGGAAACGTTGAGGTGTCCGTTGGTTCTTTGCGGAACAAAATCTCCGCCTCTTTGGGGTCCATCTCAAGTTGAATGGTCTCCATGGATGTTGGAGTCGCGGCCGATAGAGAACTCTGCAGCGGCGCTTGAGATATCTGCAGGAGGAGCAGTGTGAATAAAGCCGACAGCCCTTTTTGTGTTTTCGAACTCATCTGTTTACCGGAAAGAATGCGAGAGGCCAACCTTGATGGTATCGGACTGGGTGACATTTCTTCCCCAGATATCCTTTGCATACCCAATCGAGAGGCCCGTTTCTCGACTCAGACGATATCCCAATGACACTTCCCATGTAATCTGATCACGTATCTCCAGAGGGAACGCTCTCTTTTCATCTCGGAATGAAGATCGGCCATCCAATTGGGTTCCTATTTTCCATGAACGGTTGATAATGCCTCTTTCCCATTGGCTATAAGCCCACATCGACTTTCCGACATCCACCTTCCGTAACAAGGTAACACCGATTCCCCCCCCCCAGATCCATTTGGTGAATGGGACATACGGTGTTTCATAGGGATCCGGTCTCCCAAGATAAAACAACCCACCGGAAATACCGCCGCTATCCTCTCTGTTTGGATCCCCCAAGTTCTTTGCGGGAATAAGCGCCGTGACTTCCCATGTCCTGCCGTTTCGAAAGGGGTTCAGCCGGCCCCGAATGCCCAGCTTTATGTTGGAAAACCCTTCCTCAATCTTGGTTCCGCTCTCGCGCTTTGTCCATGCTACTGAGGTAAACACCGTATAATAATAGGAGTAGCCATACTCATAATATCCATAATAGACAGTTCGATGAACCCGATTTCGAAGGGGGATCCGATCTCTGTTCTTCGTCCAAAAGGCATCTTCATGAGAATGCACAGCGCCGGTTGCCATCACCGCGTCCCCTTCGCTTTGCATCCATGGACCCGCGTAAAGAGGGGTTGCAGAGGCAAGGCCCATAAAAATTGCGACTGCCATAACCCTCTTTATGAGCATGTCACGCCTGCTCTTTTTTTTGCTTCGTGAGGCCGTGTTCTGTCTTTTCCCAATAAAACGGGTTACTAAACAACTGCCAGAGCGCTTTGTAAGCGGCAATCGACTGTAATGCCGCGTAGAACGGGAACAGGTACGCAAAGGGCAGAAGGGTATAATATTTTCTTTTAAATACGGAAACCATGTTCAAATAGATACCCAGGAAATTTCCAAACAGAAAATTAAACATCGAGAGATAAAGAATTTCAGGGGGGAAGATCGGATCAAACTCCTTCGTTTCTGTCACAACCCATACGAAGAACAGCAGCCATGTTAATGGGTTAACCAGCGCGGCAAACGGCGTCCCTCCAATAAAAAGATTCATGGAAATCCATCCTTTCCATCCCAGTGATCTGATCATCTGAATGGGGTGTCTCGAATAGACAAGCCAGGTCTGCATATAGCCTTTAATCCAGCGCGATCTCTGTCGAATAAAATTTTTCAATTTGGAATTGGCCTCTTCAAATGTTGTCGCGTTAACCACGCCAACGCGATACCCTTCCTGATACGCTCGCACACCCAAGTCTGCATCTTCTGTGGTGTTAAAGGGGTCCCATCCTCCGATCCTCTTCAATTTACTCGTATCAAAGTGATTGCTGGTTCCTCCCAGAGGGATGACGAGCCGAAGTCGATCGAGTCCTGGCAAAAGATAATCAAACCAGTAGGAGTACTCGAGTGTGAACAGCCGGGTCAGGAGGTTTTCATTCTTGTTAAAATAATTGAGCGCGCCTTGATAACAGATATGATCTGGACTTCCTTTTTGAAACGCAATAACCGCCCTTTTCAGTTGGTCCGGATCGGGGATATCTTCCGCGTCGTATATCACCAGATATTTTCCCCGCGCAAAGGAGAGACCATAATTACATGCCTTGGGTTTGGTCCAGGGGGGGCTATGGGGCACAACTAAAAACCGCCATGTTCCGGGAGGGGCCTTCTTTTTGGCCGCCTCCAGCGTTTCCTTATCGTCCTCTTCAAGAAGAAGAATGATATCCAATTTGTTTTGCGGATAATCCAGTTTTTTTAGCGCGTCGACCAGTAGGCCAATCACCTTCTCTTCTTTATAAACAGGTACCAGCACCGTATAAACAGGAAGGCGGTCCTCTTTTAAGGCCTGTACCTCCTGATCTGTAACAGGCTCTTCAATCTCGCTTTTAACTCCGGCTAAACTCACAATCAACTTAAACGCAACGATGACAGTAAAGAAGATTTGTACGAACAGATTGACGCTTAAGATGAGGGAGAAGATGCCCCAATAGCCCCAGGCCAGGACAACCAACGAAAAGAGTCCCGCAAAAAACAATTGTCTTCTCGTAAAAACGGAGTAGGCCGACTTTTCTGGTTTTGTGCGAAGAAGCCCATAGGTGGAGTTCTCCAAGAGGCGTTCCCGGTGTAACATCTCTGTAACCTTTGTTAAGTCGGTGTCGGTAATAACGATTTCTCGGATCTCTTCGACATGGAACCTTTTTTTAAAGAAGGACAGGGTCCTCTCGTTACCCGGATACGCCGTCAATATGACCAATCCGGTGTTCTCTAAATAGTAGGGCAGCGACTGATATTGAATGACCTCGTCATATTGCACGAGGGGAAGGAGTAAGAGATCGATTTTTATAAGCAGGCCTTCCATATTGCTCGTAAAACTCAGGCCGGCCTGGTCGGCCATCGCCTTAAAAAGTTGGAGCCGGTGTATATAGCCGAGTGTCAGGAGAATCCACCCCACTCTCCCTTGTGTTCGCCTTTGATAAAAGAGCGCTTCTTCTAATTGTTTTTGCGTAATGATTCCCTGTGCTAGAAGCATCTCTCCCATGGGCAGCTTGCAAGGAGAGGGGGCTTCTTCTCTCGGAGGCGCCCCCTGTTCCAAGAGCAGGTCCTCTATACTGATGGATACATCCGGGAGGGCAGCGTCTTCCCCTGTAGACGGATCCTGGGATTGGGGCGAGTCTTCCTCTCGTGCGGGAAGATTTGTAAACGGTGGGTGCATATTCACTGCTTTCTAACCAGTCTTTTATTCACAAGATACAGAAAGAGCATGACAATGACCCCGATCCCTAAAATAATAGGCAATTTAACCTGTTCCCAGTAATAGCTTAGTGATTTAAGTTCCGGATAAACGACCCTGAACTTCTCTCCAATCTCATAGCTGGCGATGTCCTGGTTGAAGATCACCACATTGCCATTCATCGCGGCGCCCATTTTTTCTATGTCAAAGGTTTTAAGAAATTTAAGGGCTTCTAACTCCTTGTAATAAGAAAGCAGGAGCACTTTGGAATCCCCCTCGTTAAAGGTCTGTAAAACCCCAAATCCGTCCCGGTACTCCGAACTGATAATCTCTTTTTTTTGTATAACCGTCTCCTGCTCCGGGTTAAATACCTCTTTCTGTGTAAGTGGATTAATAATCGAGAACCGCCCCTGATGCAGTTTTAGAGGGGTATTCAGTGCAACGGTGTTTTCGGGATTGAGCAAAAGAAGGACAAAGTCATACCCTTCCGGAATGGCTCCTGTCCATGGCACGACATCAATACGGGGGATATCCTTGTTAAACTTTCCCAGCAGGTCCATAAGGGAGACTCCCGGAGAAAACAGGTTTGGATTGTCGGCGATCAGCAGCACTTTTCCAGACAGGCTGCCCATCACATCGATGACGGAGCGGATCTTTTCACGTGACGCATCGGCATAATAGAAAGAAGAGGAGTCCAATACGGAGAATGTAATCTGTGGAAGACTGCCCTTACAGTTGCCTCTATTGACCGAGTACGATCCAACGACATTCAGATTATTGGCATACCCCCCTTCGAGTAAGTCTTGTGGAATAGGGATGTCATAGGTCTGCAGGTTTCCTCCCTCCGTTAACTGTATTCCCTTGATGAGGATTCCATTGAAAAAGACCTTTAGAAAGGCCCTGTCATTTTCAGGAATGGGTGTGTGGTTCACCTTTAACTTTAAGTTGAGATTTTTGGGGATGCCCGCGAAGAAGGAATAGCGGAACGGGACATTGAAGGAAAGATCGCCAATACCGGTTGCGTTAAAATCCTTGATGCCGATATCCGAAAAGCGAACCTCTCCCGCCACCTTTTCCTCCTCCTCGATAACGGAGTTTGTCAAGGACGGGGTAATATAGAACTCAATAAATGACTTTTTCAGAAGGCGCACCCCTTTTTCCGATACAAAGAGGTCTCCTTTTTCCGTCTGAATATCTTTACTGTAATTGCCAACGAGGATATTTCTTATGCCGGGAATCGGTTGGTCACTCACGGAGAGCCGTGTCTTTTTCCAGTCGTTTAATTGATGGAGATAGTAAAAGAGGGGGAGGGCGCCAAACCCCACGGGCTTGGAGGTCATCACCGTATTTAAATCGCTTTCGTAATTTCTAAAAAAATTGGATACGTTGTTGGGAACGATCCTCTCGTGCTCTATTCTGAGATGACTTTTATTTGAGATGACCATCCAAAGATTGCCGGTAGGCATGTCATAACAGATGTCGCCGGTGATATTCAGATGTCCTCGTACCGAAATTTTTGTGTAATCGGCCCCGGAGGGTTTGATCTCAAAGGAGAGGGTCGGGGCATACCCCATTTGCTTTACACTTCTTGTAAACTGCGGAATATTGTCGACCAGCACGGTAATGGAGCTGTCTTCTGCCAGCACATCCGAAAGTTTTAAAACGATCTCCGCATGAACCCGTTTGAGCCCTTTGTAGTTCGCAAAATAGAACGAGAAGTCCTGAACGGCGCCGGGGAGGAATATATCCTTTGCGTAGCCGAGATCTTCCAGGGAAAAGACCTTCACTTCCGTGCTGGCACGGACGGGGTCGATCTTTTTCGGGGCTGCCGCCGTTTCGGGGAGGAGGTAAAAGCGGCTTACTTTATACGCCTTTGGAAACTGCTTTTTTGCCTTGCTCAACAGCGCGTGGGCCTCTCCCTTTTTTTCAAAACGTCCAATAAACAGCTTATAAGGATAGGGGCCTTCTGTTCGTTCGACACGGGCGTCTGGAAATTTTTGAATGGTTAAAAGGTCTTTTTTCGCGCTTTTTTCATATTTGTAACTCCCCACTTGAATGGACCAGTATCGTTTCCCTTCTTCCCCGTAAGCCATAGAAAAAGAGAAGATCAGCCATACGAATACAGCCGCAATAACTTGTGTTTTATTTATCGTAGGGGCTGCCCTTAGGAAACCAACATAACGAGAAGCCCTTTTCATGCCTTCCCTCTCCTTCCCCAGATAATCGCCTTTTCATTCTCAAAGAGGGTATAAAACCCTTTCAGGCCCCCTTTAAACCGTTGATAAACGAGGTCGCTATTTTGATTCTTTATCGCAATGGCATAATCGGCAAAATGGGTTGGACTGGACAATGCCGCGGTAAACTCATACTGGTAGGGGAGAATAAACCGTTCTGTTTTATTCATCAGATAAACAAGAGGGTAGCCTCCACTATCATCTAACAATATCTTCCCCTCTCTGTTGTTAAGGAATGTGATGATTTCCTGATAGGGATCTTTCTTTGCCCCCTCCCCATCGAGGCCCAAAAAGATATGGGCCACCTGTTTTTCATGGAGATCCGGTGAAAATAAGGCCTCCGCCGGTGCGGCTATCAAGCTGATCCCGAGAACAACATACAAGGCGGCTTGTTTCAACACTCCCGATAATTCGCTTGTAACAAGAAAGTGCATGATAAAAATTGCGGAAATATAAACCGCCGGAAAAAAAAGATTAGAATATACAAAGGCAAAGAGAACGATGAATGGGAGGGTAAAGGTCAGTTTTCTATTAAAAGCGATCCCCAGAATATATGGCGTGATGACCGGCAGTACATAAAGGGTGTATTTCAGCATGTAAAAAATACTACTTATAATATTCTCAGATGCGAGCCTGGCCTCGATATCCGAATTGGAGAAGAGCAATTGATAATTTCTTAAAAAACGAAAGGCCCCGCTTGTAAAAATCCAATTGATATAAACAAAGATCAGCAGAAAGAGGAGATAGGGGGTCAGAAAGACCAGGGAAACCGGCAGGATTTTTTTTGTATTGTTTCGATAGAAGAACAAGATAATTAAGAGAAAAATCGGCATCAGGTAGATGGAGCTGAAGTGGGTGTAAAAGGTGATGCCCAAGGCAAAGCCGGATAAAAAAAGATATAAGGAATACTCCTCTTGGGCATACAAGTAGAGGAGCTTTACAGCAAGGCCCACCAAAAAGAAGTAAAGATAGAGATCAAATCGCTGGGTCGCCAGATAGAGAATGGGGAAAGAGAAGGTCATGTAGGCAATGAGCGGAAAGGCCCGTCGAAACGATTGCACCCTGTTAAGAATCTCGACCACAATAAAAGCACTGATTAAAGAGGCCAGAACGCTTTGTGTTAACAGCACATCTCCCTTGAGCAGGCCGGTTAGCATGACCGGTAACGGGGGATACATAAATCCAATATTTTCTAGCCGGGGTGGGATGCCATGTAATACCAAAAGCGCTTTTTCTCCAAAAAAGAGAAGATAGGGATGAATCGTCCCCGCAGTGAATAATGACGTCGTGATTAGGGTATAAAGGATAAAGAAAACCGGCAGTGAGGAGAAAAAGAGCACGAAGGCGTTTCTCCTGGAAATGCTGTTTTGCAGAGTGTTCATAGGGATAGTGTATCACCCCGTTGCCCCTCCACAAAGCGATTTTTTAACATTGCTTGCCCAAGATATTGTCATAAAAAATCCGTTTTAGAACAGACGTTATTTATGGTATTTTCACCCTGTTGGATCATTTTGGGAG
>CAZSME010000038.1:0-6304 GCA_964607665.1 uncultured Nitrospirota bacterium
GCCGGAATGACGAACAGGGATGGATACCGCTCCCCCGCATTCACCCACCCCCCATTCGACAGGGCGACCCACCGGGTCGCCCCTACGGCGAGGGGATCCTATCCCTGTCGTTGTTTATGCCGGGGGTTTTTGCAAATCACACGAAGCACCCCTTTTCGGCGCAACATCTTACACTTGGCACAAATCGGTTTTACCGACGAACGAACTTTCATTTTTCCTCAACCCTCTCTCGACCAAAACGATAGGTAATTCGACCCCGTGTTAAATCGTACGGGGAAAGCTCGATTTTAACCTTATCTCCCGGAATGATCTTAATATAATGCATCCGAATCTTCCCTGAAATATGCGCGAGCACCTTATGCCCATTTTGCAACTCCACCCGGAACATGGCATTGGGAAGGGTCTCTAAAATCTTTCCTTCCGTTTCAATTAAATCTTCTTTTGCCATGTCCTTAAATTTGAGTCAGGATGAGCGGCCCCTCTTTGGTGACCACAACGGTATGTTCAAAGTGGGCCGATAACGAGCCATCCACCGTCACCGCAGTCCATTTATCATCCAAAACCCTTACATCGCTCTTTCCCATATTGACCATCGGCTCGATCGCCAACACCATTCCCTCTCGTAACCTCGGACCTTGCCCCGGAGGGCCAAAGTTCGGCACCTGCGGGTCTTCATGAAGCGCGCGACCAATTCCATGTCCGACAAACTCGGTCACCACCGAGAACCCCTCGTCCTCCGCACAGACTTGCACCGCATGAGAGATATCGGAAACCCGTTTACCCACGCGCGCCTGCTCAATACCCCGATAAAGAGAGGTCTCGGTCACCTTCATTAAACGGGCAGCCGCCTCTCCCACGTTGCCGATCGCAACGGTAACCGCCGCATCGCCATAAAATCCCTGATAAATCGCACCCAAGTCTAACCCCACGATATCCCCATCCGTCAACACCCTTTTTTTTGAGGGAATCCCGTGGACGACCTCATCATTGATGGAGACACAAAGCGACGCGGGAAAGTTTCGATACCCCTTAAACGCAGGGCGTGCACCCCGTTTCAAAATCTCTTGCTCGGCAAAATGATCCAACTTCGCCGTTGTGATTCCAGCCTTGATGACCCCCTTTAGCCCCTGCAGCACTTCCGCCACAATTCGGCTCGCTCGCGCGATTTTTCCAATTTCCTCTTTTGACCGCAATACAATCATGCGTCATCTTCAGGGCACCTCTAAAAACCGTAGCGAGCGACCGGAATGCAAGGCGCCCGGAGCACAGGAACCGCAATGTACGCTGTGTACATGAGGATTCCAAGCACCGCGCAACGCAGCAGTCGGGTCGTGCAGTCGGTTTAGAGAGGTGCCCTTCTCAAGCACGCACTTCCTTTGTAATGATGCAGGCGGCTTCTCTCACACAACGTTCTACCGCGTCCACCGAACTGTTCGCATCAATCTGGGACAACCGTCCCTGCTTCTCATAATATTGAATCAACGGGGCCGTTTCATTTTTATAAACACGCAACCGCTCTCGCACCGTATCGGAATGGTCATCTTTGCGTTGCGTTAGGCTCGCCCCACAATCATCACAAACCCCTTCAACACGCGGAGGATGATTGACCGCGTGATAAATGGCCTGACAGGCGGAGCAGCTTCGCCGCCCTGCAATCCGGGAAACAAGCTCCTCTTCATCTACGTAAAAGTAGATCACACGGTCAATCGCGTTTTGCTCCCCCATGTTGGACAACGCTTCGGCTTGTTCCCTCGTTCTTGGAAACCCGTCCAGAATAAACCCGCTCCGCATATCCTCCTCTGCAAGACGCTCCGCAACAATGCGAATGACCAGCGCATCGGGAACCAGCCCCCCCGACTCGACATAGGTCTTTGCTTCAAGGCCGACCGCTGTTCTTTTCGCAATGGCCGCGCGAAGCATATCGCCGGTCGCCACATGCGGAATGTTATACGCCTTTGATAATCGCTTGGCCTGTGTCCCTTTTCCAACACCGGGCGATCCTAAAAAAACGAGTCGCATCTTCTAAAGCCCTCTTGTCTTCCCTGGCTTCAGCCGACCTTTTTGCATAAACCCTTCGTAATTCCGGGTCAACATCTGCGTTTCGATCTGTTGTGCCGTATCCAGGCCCACTCCAATGACGATCAACAACGAAGTGCCGCCAAAGAAAAAGGGAACCTGAAAGCGATAGATTAAAATTTCGGGCAGGATCGCCACCGCCGCCAAATAAAGAGATCCGACCAGCGTAATGCGCGTTAACACCTTATAGATATAATCGGACGTGTTCGTACCCGGCCGAATCCCCGGGATAAACCCGCCATACTTTTTCATGTTGTCCGCCATATCGACCGGATTTAAAACCACCGCCGTGTAAAAAAAAGCAAAGAAAATAATCAGGAGCGCATACAGGCTGGAATAGGAGAATGTCCCCGGAGATAAATATTCCCCAATGGTACGCACCCAGGGAACGGTAATAAAACCGGCCAGAACACCCGGGAACGCCATCAGTGATGATGCGAAAATCGGCGGGATCACCCCGGCCGTGTTGATCTTTAACGGAATATGGGTGCTTTGCCCGCCATAGACCTTCCTTCCCACCACCCTGCGCGCATATTGCACGGCAATCTTCCTTCGTCCCAACTCCAGAAAGACAACCAAGATGGTCACGGCAACCATGATCAAGCCCAACACGATCACAAAAATAAGGTTCATCTCCCCGGCCGAAACCAACTGATAGGTATTATAAAGGGCCGTCGGAATCCCCGCGACAATTCCGGAGAAGATAATCAGGGAGATGCCATTCCCGATCCCCCGTTCCGTAATCTGCTCGCCCAGCCACATCAGAAAAGCGGTGCCCGCGGTAATCGTAATCATCGTCATGAGCCGGAACGGCCAGCCGGGATTTTGGACAAAGATCCCCTGGCTCATCCCTTCCAGACCAATGGCGATCCCCATTCCCTGTACCAGACCGATTCCAATCGTTGCCATACGGGTATACTGGACAATCTTTTTTCGCCCCTGCTCCCCTTCCTTTGCCAGCTTGGAAAGCGCGGGAATCACCACCGTTAAGAGCTGGAAGATGATCGAGGCCGAGATATAGGGCATGATGCCGAGCGAGAAGATCGTCAGACGTGAAAGGGCCCCTCCGGAAAAAAGGTCGAGGAAGCCCATCAAAACCCCGCCCTGTTGGATGAGAAACTTCTGCAGCTCTTCGTTGTTAATGCCCGGCGTCGGGATGTGGGCCCCGATACGGAAGATCGCCAACATAAATGCGGTAAAAAAAATCCGCTGCCGTAACTCGGCAATCTTAAGAATGTTCTGAATGCTCGTTAAAAATTGCCCAAACACCGGTTCCCTTTATGGCCTGTGAAAAGATACGCGATACAAGGGTGGCGCGTTGGCCCTTTGTGTATACGTTATCTCTACACCGGACCTTACGATGAGGATAAGACCTCGACCTTCCCGCCCGCGGATTGAATTTTTTCGGCGGCCTGTTGACTAAACTTATGGGCAGACAAAATCAGGGGCTTGGTCAAAACCCCATCCCCTAATATCTTTACCGGCCCCTTTTTAATAATCCCGTTTTCTAAAAGCAGCTTCGGATCAACCAAGGTATTCGGCTCGAATCGTTCCAGCTGGCTTAGATTCACAATCGAGTAGCTCTTTCGAAAGAGCGACCGGAATCCTCGTTTCGGAATCCGCCGAATCAGCGGCTGCTGTCCCCCTTCGAACCCCGGCCCTTTTGTGCCGCCCGATCGTGCGGCCTGACCTTTATGCCCTTTTGTCGCGGTCTTCCCATGACCCGACCCGGGCCCTCTCCCAATCCGTTTTTCCTTTTTCTTCGCACCCTTCGCAGGATAAAGATCCGAGATCTTCATTCGACTTCCACGCTTTCCACAAGATGACATATTTTATTGACCATTCCCCGAATTTCAGGGGTGTCCTTTAAGACGACGGTCTTATTCAGTTTTGTCAGGCCCAATCCCAATGCAACCAACCGATGTTTGCCCGGCCGGCCAATACAACTTTTTCGTAAGGTAATCGATAACCGTTTTGCCATGTTATTTAATCCAACAGAACCCCGGAAGCCTGTCTCATCCGTAACGCATCTTCCGGCTGCTTTAATTTTGAAAATCCATTAAAGGTCGCGCGCACAACATTGCACGGATTTCCACTTCCCAACGATTTACACAAGATATTTGAAATCCCAACCATTTCCATCACGGCCCGCACGGCCCCCCCCGCGACAATCCCGGTTCCGTCCGAAGCCGGTTTCATCATCACATCCTCCGCGCCATAATGTCCGATCACCTCAAAAGGGATGGTTGTATCCGCCAATGGAACCGTCACTAAATGCTTTTTTGCGTGTTCAATTGCCTTACGAATTGCCTCAGGGACCTCCGCGGCCTTTCCCTTGCCCATCCCCACACGCCCCTGCTGATCCCCGACAACAACAATGGCAGAGAAGGAAAACCGCTTTCCCCCTTTAACCACCTTGGCACAGCGGTTAATAAAAACGATCTTGTCTTTTAAACCCGACCCATCCGATTCGATTTTCTTTTCACGCATTACGATTTTATCCTCTATTATCCACTTATAAGGGAACGCCCATCCCCAACCGCAACTTATTTCCTGCTAAAAAAGCAGTCCGCTGGAACGCGCCGCGTCCGCAAGGGCCTTGATCCTTCCGTGATAAAGATACCCCCCTCGATCAAAAACCACCTTTGTAATGTTAGCCGCTTGTGCCCGCTCGGCGATCTTTGTACCAACCGCCTTTGCCTTTTCGGACTTCGATCCCGTGGATTGTCCCAACGACGAGGCGGCCACTAACGTTTTCCCGGAAAGATCGTCAACAATTTGCGCGTAGATCGCATTCAGGCTGCGATACACAGAAAGACGGGGCCGTTCTGGAGTCCCCTTAAACTTCGTGCGAACCCGCTTATGACGCCTTATTCTCGCAACAACTTTCTTATCGGTTTTCATTCAACAATCCCCTATCCCCCTTTGTGAAGGGGGAACAACCCTAAATCTCCCTAACCCAGCCGCGCCTACTTCTTACCGGCCTTTCCCTCTTTCCGAATAATATGCTCGTCTTTATATTTAATCCCTTTTCCCTTATACGGCTCGGGCTCTCTGAACCCCCTAATGGTCGCGGCAACTTGCCCAACGAGCTGTTTATCTGACCCCTTAATCGTTAGAACGGTCTGTTTTTCAACGGAGGCATCAATCCCCTTGGGCAATTCAAATTCGACTGGATGCGAAAAACCAAGACTCAACGTCAGTTTCCTGCCTGTCACCGCCGCCCGATATCCAACACCATTGATCTCCAACACCTTCTCGTATCCTGCGGATGTCCCCACAATGGCATTATAGATTTCATTTCGGAGCAATCCGTGCAACGACTTTGTAAACGCATCAGCCGCCCCATCGCCCTTCTGGGCTAAGGCAACGGTCACTTCTTGTCCCGAAACGGTGGCGGTAATTTCCGGCCGCAAGGAAACAGCCTGTTCCCCCTTGGGCCCCTTTACACGAACCTGACCATTGGCCACAGCAACTGTAACACCGGATGGAACAACAATCTTTTTTCGACCTACACGTGACATTGGCCCCTTTTTCCCTTCTAACCTCGCTCCCCCAACAGATACAAACCCGATAATCGATGTTACACCGACCGCCCCCCACCCTCCCCTCCCCAACAAGGGGGGAGGGATTAAGAGGAGGGATCGCGTAACGGGATTAAATGCATTTGTATAAAGCCGTCCCGGTTACCAGACCGAACAGAGAAGCTCTCCCCCCACTTTTGAAGCGCGAGAGGCTTTATCGGTCATCAATCCCTTCGGCGTGGAAAGAATGGACAGACCCAACCCCCCTCTTAATTTCGGCACCTCATCCCACTTTACATAGACCCGGAGCCCCGGCTTGCTGATTCTTTTCAGGCCAGCAATAACGGACTCCCCCCGGCCAACATATTTAAGAAAAAGCCGCAACTCCTTCTTGCCGTCGTTTTCAAACACTTTATATTCACGAATAAAATGCTCTTCCTTTAATATCCGAGCAATTTCCTGTTTGATATTTGAGTGCGGCAACGCCACCCCTTTATGTTTGCGTAGCGCGGCATTCCGTATTCGAGTCATCATATCTGCAATCGGATCGGTCATGTTTTATCCTATTACCAACTGGATTTCGTTACCCCAGGAATCTCCCCCCTTAAGCTCAGCATTCGGAAGCAGATCCGGCACATGTTAAATTTTCTTAAAAATCCCCGCACGCGGGCACAACGGCCGCAACGGTTATAGGCCCTCGTTGA
>CAZSME010000038.1:6404-9791 GCA_964607665.1 uncultured Nitrospirota bacterium
AATCCCATATATTTTAATAACGCCTTTCCTTCTTCGTTGTTCTTTGCCGTTGTCACAATTGTAATATCCATCCCATGAATATGGGTTACCCCTTCATAGTGAATTTCGGGGAAAATCAATTGCTCTTTCAGGCCCAGCGTATAGTTCCCCTTGCCGTCAAACCCGGAAGGAGAGATGCCACGAAAATCTCGAATTCGTGGCAACGCGGCCTGTAAAAGCCGATCGAGAAATTCATACATACGGGATCGGCGCAAGGTCACCTTACATCCAATGGGCACCCCCTCGCGAAGCTTAAAGCCGGCAATCGACTTTTTCGCACGCGTTACAATCGGTTTCTGCCCGGTAATATCGGTCAACTCCGAAACCGCGGCCTCCAGCATCTTCGCATTAGACGTCGCCTCCCCCATTCCAACATTGACCACCACCTTTTCCAGTTTTGGCACCTGCATGATGTTCTGATAACGAAATTCTTCCCGCATCGCCGGTATCACGGTTTCGGTATATCTCTGCCTTAATGGTGGAATCTGTTTTTTCTTTACTTTTTCAGCCATTTTAACTCGTCCGCGCGACATCCCCTCACAGCATCACCCGCGCCGTCGCCCCCTTTATGCCTTATCAAGCACCTCGCCGCAACGTTTGCAAACCCTCAATTTCCCGCCATCGGGCATCATCTTTGCGCCCAATCGCACCGGCGCATCACAAGCACGACAAACCAGCATCACATTCGAAATCGCGATCGCGCCTTCCTTCTGTAAAATACCCCCCTTTTGATATTTCGGATTCGGCCGGGTATGTTTATGAATAAGGTTGAGCTGTTCGATGACAACCTTGCCGCTCTCCCGTATAACCTGTAAAATCTTACCCTCTTTTCCCTTCTCTTTCCCGGAGATAACGCGAACAGGATCCCCCTTTCTAAGATGTGTTTTAACAGGTTTTTTTTCTACAGCACGTCCCATGAGACCGCTCATAGCACCTCCGGCGCAAGCGAGATGATCTTCGTAAATTTTTTCGCGCGAAGCTCCCGCGCCACCGGGCCAAAAATACGGGTCCCGACCGGTTCTCCCTGCGGATTAATCAATACCATCGCATTCTGGTCAAACTTGATATACGATCCGTCATCCCGTTTAATCTCTTTTCTTGTGCGAACCACAACACCACGCACCACTTCCCCCTTTTTAACCGATCCCTGCGGCACCGCCTCTTTGACGGTCGCGACAATCATATCCCCGACCACGGCATAGCGCTTTTTGGAGCCTCCCTTTACATGGAAGCACATCACCTTTTTTGCCCCGGAGTTATCCGCGACATGAAGCCTCGTGTAGATCTGTACCATTTATTTATCTCCCGTACGGCAACATCCCCGGCTCACGTGATCCCATTAAACAGAGGGCAGTGTCTCCCCAGCACGCTCTACAACTTCCAACACTTTCCATTTTTTTCGAGCGCTCAACGGCCTCGTTTCGATCAGTCGAACACGATCTCCAACCCGACAGGTATTCCCCTCATCGTGCGCCATAAACTTCGTTGAACGTTTTAAAAATTTCTTAAAGACCGGGTCCTGAACAATCCGATCCACCGCCACAACAACGGTCTTTTCCATCTTATCTTGAATAACCCGTCCTACAAATTCTTTTCTTTTTTTCAACATGACCTTTTCTTCTATTTTCATTAGGGTGGATCCGACCCGGAGGGAGGATGACTTAAGCGGACTCCTTTTTGGCCTGCATCACGGTCAACACACGGGCAAGATCACGTCGCACCTCGCGAATCCGCATCGGGTTGGAAGTCTGGCCGAGGGTTTTTTGAAATCGGAGATGAAACAGCTCTTTGCGCAGCCCTTTTTCTTTTTCCAAAAGAGTGTCGACCATAAGCCCCGACAGTTCTTTAAATTCTTTTGCTTTCATCTACGCGGTTGCCACCTTTCGCTGCACAAACTGGGTTGAAACCGGAAGTTTATACGCGGCCAATCGCATCGCCTTGCGGGCCATCTCCTCCGTCACCCCTCCAATTTCATAGATCACACGACCCGGCTTGACCACCGCCACCCAATATTCCACAAGCCCTTTTCCTTTGCCCATACGTGTTTCCGCAGGCTTTTTCGTAATCGGCTTATCCGGGAAAATACGAATCCAGAGTTTACCGCCCCGTTTGACAAACCGGGCCATCGCAATTCGGGCCGATTCAATCTGCCGCGAGGTCAACCGGCACGGTTCCAATACCTTCAATCCAAACTCACCAAAGCTGATCTCGGATCCCCGATAGGCCAGACCCTTCATCCGTCCCTTCATCTTCTTTCTGTATTTTACTTTTTTCGGTGCAAGCATTTATCCCGCCGCTTTCAATCTCGTCGTTCGTTTTACCGGTTCGGGGAGAAAATCACCCTGATAGATCCATACCTTTACCCCAATCTGCCCCATCGTGGTCGCCGCTTCCGCCATACCATAATCGATCTTTGCCCTCAACGTATGAAGCGGCACCCGACCTTCTCGATACCACTCTTTCCGAGCGATTTCCGCACCCGCCAATCGTCCCGCACAACGCACCTTGATCCCTAATGCACCCAGTCGTAGGGCCGATGCGACGGCCTTTTTCATGGCCCGGCGATAAGCCACCCGCTTTTCCAGCTGCTGCGCGATATTTTCAGAAACCAGCTGGGCATTTAACTCCGGCTTTTTGATTTCCCGAATATTAAGATAGACCTGCTTTTGGGTCATCGCCTCTAATTCCAGCTTGAGCTTATCCACCTCGGCCCCCTTTCGGCCGATCACCATCCCCGGCCGACCGGTTTCGATCGTGATCTTGATCTGATTCCCCGGCCGTTCGATCTCAACCACGGAGACGCCCGCCTGATAAAATCGCTCCTTAACAATCTTGCGGATGTCCAAGTCTTCATGAAGAAGGGTCGCATAATCTTTTCCGGCAAACCAGAGCGAACGCCACGCCGCGCTATAACCCAACCGAAAACCTAAAGGATGAACCTTCTGTCCCATACGGAATTACCCCTCTGCCTTTTTTCTATGACGCGTCTTCGTTTGTTCTTCCTTCGCGGACAGAACCAGCGTCACATGGCTCATCCGTTTCCGAATAAGAAAGGCGCGTCCCCGGGCCCGAGGCTGTGTCCGTTTTAATACCGGTCCGGAATCGACAAAGGCCTTTGAAATCCACAACGCATCAACATCCCCCATCTCTTTTTGTGCCGCGTTGGCCACCGCCGATTGCAGGAGTTTCGCCACCACTCGGGCCGCGTGCTGCGGCGCGAATCGTAATCGGCTCAATGCCTCATCCGCGCTCTTACCCCGAATCAAATCCACCACAAGCCGAACCTTCCGAGGCCCCATCCGCGTATATTTTAACGTTGCCTTTGCTTCCATGCTTCCCCCCCACCCC
>CAZSME010000039.1:0-3949 GCA_964607665.1 uncultured Nitrospirota bacterium
CAATTTCCTTCTATCCACTCTTTTTCTGAAACAATGCCCGCCATAGGATAGAGAAATGGATGAAGGTCTCGCTGAAGAATTAATTCGCAGAAAAACCGTCTATCAGGGGAAGTATATTCAGACGGAAGAGCAGACGGTGCGGCTGCCCAATGGACGAGAGGCCATTCGAGAGATTGTCTCTCCTCCCGATGCGGTGGGGATTTTGCCGGTGGATCGCGAGGGCCGGGTCTATCTTGTTCGGCAATATCGGGCGGCGATCCGTCAGGTCACGCTTGAGATTCCGGCCGGGATTTTAGACCCGGGGGAATTGCCACAGGAGACCGCCGTCCGAGAGTCTGAGGAGGAGATTGGGTTCCGGCCGGAAAAACTCGATTTTATCCTTTCGTATTATCATTCCGTTGGATTTTCAACCGGAAAGATCGATCTTTTCCTGGCCACCAATCTTGTTCCTTCTGAGGGCGCGCATACCGATCCCGGAGAGTTCATCGAACGGGTTGTGCTCCCCTTTTCTGAACTGTATCAGAAGGCCCTCTCCGGAGAAATCGTTGATAGCAAAACGCTGCTGGCCGTATTGTGGTATCAACAAATGAAGCAATGAGATAACAACCCCCGGACCCCCTTTAATAAGGGGGAATTAAGGGCGATTGTTTTTCGCAAAGTTCTGCTTGATATATTGATAGGCGCCGACCGCGCGGCGCAGCTCCATCTCGCAGGAACGATCTCCACCCCGCGCGTCGGGGTGATATTTTTTCGCAAAACGGCGAAACGTGGCGGTGACTTCCAACATCCCCTCTCCCCCCTTCAACCCCAACAGGGTATACGCCTCTTGCAGGGACCCCACCTCACGTTCGGCGCCGCTCCCAATCTGCTCACGGTATTGATTAAAGAAGTCCGCAAAACTGAACCGCCTCTTTCGCCGCCGCCGATTGTACAGTTTGCTTTCCATCTCATCCAAACGGTCTTCCACAAATCCCACCCGTTCTGCCAACTTTCCGAGTTCAGCCATGGTTTGCGTCTCGCTAACCTGGTGCTGTAAGGTTTCAAAAAGACGTCGCATGTCGAGCAGTTTTTCTTCCAACGCGAAGTAGGTGTACGCGTTCCCCTCAAAATATTTTTCAAAGGCATCGGTAATGTCGTGATCAATCGCGCCACAATGCTCTAATATTCGGCCGGTTAGCCGTCGTTTTTTTTCTGAAAGTTTTTTGGGGTTATCCAAAAAGGACCTCCAAAGGACAGTGCTCACAATCGGGTTTCGTTTTACAAAATAACTTTGCCGTTTTTACAATCAGCGCGTGGTACTCGTTGTAGATTTTGGAATCGGGTGGAAGCCGGTTCATAAAAAACGCCTGCGCCGTTGCATACGAAACCGTCTCTTCCATTAAGCCGTGCCGGCTGAAGATCCGCTTCGTATAGGCATCGATGACAAAATAAGGGATGCCGCCGGCATAAAGCAAGATCGAATCAACGGTTTCGGGGCCCATCCCGTGCACGGCAAGCAGTTTCTGTCGCAGGAGGGCGTGGTTCTCTTGAAACATGCGAGTCAGCGATCCGTCGTACTGATCAAATAAAAACAAAACAAACGATTTAAGCCGTTTTGCTTTGATATTAAAAAATCCGCACGGGCGAATGAGATGGGCCAGTTGTGTCTCGGAAATATCGTAGAGGGCCTGCGGGGTTAAAAGCGACTGCGCCTTAAGTGGCATTAACGCCTTTTCAACATTGCTCCATGCGGTGTTTTGGGTGAGTATCGCCCCCACAATCATTTCAAATGGAGAATCGGCTGGCCACCAGTGTTGAGGCCCAAACGCGGCATAAAGACGGTTATAAATTTCCAGCATATTGGGAGGCGGTGCGTGTGATGCGGGAACACGGCCTGTCGTGGCTGCTACTCCCGTGTATTGTCTTCGACCCATTGGAGGTAAGCAGGGGCGCCGTCCACCACGTCGATTGCGATAATTTCCGGCACCGCGTACGAGTGTATCTTAACGACCGCTTCGCAGAGCGGCTTGAACAGGGTTTTGCGTGTTTTTAGAACGAGCAACGCCTCCTGTTCCTGACAGCGTTTTCCTTCCCAGAAAAAAATGGAGTGAATGTTCGGTAGGATATTGGCGCAGGCCGCCCGCTTTGTCTCGACAAGATGACTGCCGATTTTCTCCGCCTCTTCTTTGGACGGGGCGGTGATTAAAACTACAATCGTCTCCATCGGATTAGTCTGTTCTCTCATTGGCCTCGGCGCGCGCGATCAGGTTATCGATGGAGCAGGGGGCGTGCGGGTCATATTTTGCAGCACTAATACAAACGATGAGCTTGCGTTTTTGGTGAAGATTGTGTTCGATCACACTCTTGCGAATACGGTCCAGAAAGGTATCGGCCCGGGCGCCACGGGTATCCAGCGCGAGGATGGCAAAGCGATCTTCTCCGACGCGGGCCAGAATATCGGACTCGCGACAGGCCCTCTTCAAAATCTCCGCCATGTTAATCAGGGTTAAATCCATCTCCTTAGAACCGAACGCTTCTTCCGTCTCTTTGATGGCATTAATCCGCATATAAACCAGCATCGCCTCCATCCATATGCGATTGACCACTTTGAGGAGGTGCTGTGCCAGCGTAATAAACCCGATCTGGTTATAAAGACCCGTAACGGGGTCATGCAGAATAATGACCGGCTGTTCCATCATCAATCGTTTTCGTTCAATCGCGTGATGAATGGCGCGTTTTAAAGACGGCCCGGTAATTTCTCCCTTAATCAGATACTCTTGTGCCCCCTGCCGAATGGCTTCCAGTCCCATCTGGATCTGTCCATCCCCGCCGGTGAGCACGACAATGGGTATTTCGCGAAAATCATGGCGCAGCGTTTCAACACTTTTAACCCCCTGACTGTCTGGCAGAAAAAGATCAAGAACGGCCACGTCGATCCCGCCTTGCGCAAGGCGCGTTAGCCCTTTTGACAGACTATCCACCTGCGTCACATTGAACTTTTCAAATCGATTCTTTTCCAAGAGCTGGCGTTCCAGATAGGCGTCTTCCAGCCGGTCTTCGATCAGCAGGACATGGATCGGCTTCATCTGCATTAGAGGAGTTCCCCTTTTTTGATCTGTTTTTCTTTGTACATTTTCAAGTCGGCCTCCCGCACCAGTTCTTCAACAGAACGGGGGGTGTCGGGATGGTAATGGGCCACACCGACACTGATTGAAAGGGGCGGGCTCGTGGAGGCAAATCGATTTTGCTCTTCGATTCGATTTTGCAAACGCGTGATCACCATGTCGGCCGTGCCCTCGGGCGCATTGGTAAGGGAGACGGCAAATTCGTCCTCGTTGACACGTGAAACGATATCGGAATCACGGAAAAAATCGACCAGAAGACGTGCCAGCTCGATTAACGCAAAGTCGCCTTCCAATGACCCTTGGGCAGCGGCAATGTCACTGAAGTTGTCCAGACTGATATAAAATAGGATCACCGGCTTCCCGATCCGATGCGCCACCTTTAATTGCTCCTGAAACAAGAGCAGAAAGCCGCGTGTATTATACAGACCGGTCAACTTGTCCAGTAAGGATGAGGCATGCGTCTCTTTTAGAAGGCGATGTCGTTCAATCGCGTAATGAATGGAACGGGTTAACGAGGAGCAGCTGAGTGGGTCTTTCATTAAATAGTTGGCAACACCCAACTTTATCGCATGCAGGGCAAGACGGCTTTCATCATGGGAGTTGGTGAGGACAATGACCGGCGTGTTGATTGCCGTTTGTTTCATTGTTTCGATCGAGGCGATTCCCCTGCTGTCGGGCAGGGTCATATCCAGCAACGTGAGATCAATGGGCTGCGTTCTAAGGAGAGAAATGCCATCGGTGAGATTGGCCACATGGGTGCAGGCGAGCATCGGGTCCTGCTGGAGCAGTCTCTGAACCAGCCGAGCGTCATCGGGGTTGTCTTCGATCAGGAGCAGCTGGGTTCG
>CAZSME010000039.1:4049-9710 GCA_964607665.1 uncultured Nitrospirota bacterium
TTCCGTTTTCGGATTCAGCAGCCGGGGCATCTCTTCCGCGGGCATCGGCCGGTTGATATAAAACCCTTGAGCAAAGTCACAGCCGATTGCCTGCAAATGATCTTTCGTCGCTTGATTTTCTACGCCTTCCGCGACGACGAAAAGACCCAATGTATGGGCCAACACCATCATGGAGTTGACCAGAACGGCACTTTTTTGATCCGTGAGGATATTTTTAACAAAAAGCTGATCAATTTTCAATCCATTTAGCGGAAGTTGGTTCAGAAGGGCAAAGGAGGTGTAGCCGGTTCCGAAATCATCGACGGATATGGTCACTCCCAGCCGGGACAGCCGTTTAAGGTTATCTCGGGCCTGACCCGGATTCGTAATTAACGCGCTTTCCGTCACCTCGATCTCCAGTGTTTCGGCGGGAATCCCGATCTTTTGAAAAAGGGTCGTGATCTCGTCGTACAGGGACGGATCGTGAAGATTGCGCGCGGAAAGATTCACGGAGACCACAAAGGAGGGGTGAATCTCCCGCCAGAGCTTCGTCTGATATAAGGCCGTCTCTAATCCCCAGGATGTCAGCGGTTTAATCAGGCCGCTTTGCTCCGCTGGCTGAACGAAGTCATTGGGGGGGATCAATCCAAACCGGGGATGCTGCCAGCGCACCAACGCCTCCGCCCCGACCATAGAACCCGACTTAAGATCGATCTTCGGCTGATAGTGGAAGAGGAGCTGATGCTGATCAATTGCGGTCCGTAACTCTCCCATTAGGGCCAGACGGTGTGGCGAGTGCCGGTCTTGTTCCGGAACATAAAGCAGACAACCGGCCTGGGTGATTTTTGCCTCATGCATGGCCACCGCCGTGTGCCAGATCAATTGGTCGGCCGATAGACCATGATCGGGATAGATCGCAACGCCAATACTCACATCGAGCGCAATCGGTACCCCGTCAATCACAAACGGCTTTTCAAATATATTCAGAATGCGGCGCGCGGCGATCATCGCGCCATGACTGTTGGAGCGGGTCAGGAGAATCGAAAACTCGTCTCCCGCGAAACGGGCCGTGACATTGGCATCGGCAAATCGGGCGGTGAGATCCGATTCGCGCAGAACATTCGAGAGACGGGGCGCAATTTGCTTCAGAAGCAGGTCGCCAAAATCATGGCCAAAGGTATCGTTGACCTCTTTAAAGTGATCTAAATCGATCATCAGGATGGCGAAGGAATCGTTGCTGTGCCGGGAATCCTGAATGGCCTTATGGAGGCGTTCTTGAAACAACGTTCGATTGGGCAAGTCGGTTAAGGGATCATAATAGGCAAAACGGATTGCGGCTTTTTCGATTCTTTTCTTTTCCCGACGGAGGATGGCTTCCGATAATTCCCGTTCAATGGCCGGTAGAAGCCGCGTATAGTTCTGCTTCGTAATGTAGTCCTGCGCCCCCTCTTTCATCGCGGTGACCGCCGCCTCTTCGCCCATCACGCCGGAGACCAGAATAAACGGGATATCAACGGCGCCGGTGCGTGTCATTTTCAACGCCGTCATGCCATCAAAAGACGGCATGACATAGTCGGCAATAATAAGATCCCAGTTTTTTTCTGTTAACGCGCGGGTAAACTCTTCAGCCGTCTCCACCCGTTTGTACGAGACCGTGTACTCTCCCTTCTCGACCTCTCTTAAGAGGAGCTCGGTGTCTTCTTCCGAGTCTTCCACAATCAGTACGTTTAATGGTTTTGACATCCGACCCCTCTTATCTACAACCGTTGCGGCAGGGTTTCCCGGGATGGCCGATTGGTTTCAAGCCAGTAATGACCCACGCGCGCGATGGTTTCAAAAAAATGATCCAGTTCAACCGGTTTAACGATATAACTGTTCACGCCCAGTTGATAACAGGAGGCGATATCCGAATCTTCCGGAGAGGAGGTGAGCATGACCACGGGGATCGCTCGTGTTTTTGGATCGGCCTTAATTTTTTGCAAGACCTCAACCCCGCTGACTTTGGGCAGTTTGAAATCAAGCAGGATGACCTTGAGCGCGGCCAGATTTCTGTTCCCTTCGGATGTTTTTTCAAACAGGTAATCTAACACCTTCGCGCCGTCATGGAGGACGAGAACCCGTTTATCGAGATGTTTGTTTTTTAGGGCGCGTAATGCCAACTCCACCTCATCGGGATTATCATCCACGAGGATCATCTCTATTGGATATGCGATTGGTTCCATGGCGAATCCCCTCCGGACATTGGGGGAGCAGTGGGTACGGTTTGCGGTTTTTCCTGTTTTCCGATCGTAAAGTAAAACGTGGCCCCTTGATTCGGAATCCCCTCGGCAAACACCACGCCATCGTGGCGTTCCACGATTTTTTTTACAAGCGCGAGTCCCAATCCCACTCCGGAACTTTTTCCAACGTGCAGGTGCTGAAAGAACCCAAACAGTTTATTTTTATATTTCATGTCAAACCCCATTCCGTTGTCTTTTATAAAATAAACCCACCGATCTTCTTCCTTCCGACATCCGATTTCAATGCGCGCCTTTTCTTGTTCCGCTGTGAATTGTATCGCATTGGAAACGAGCTCGCTGATGGCGTAGCGGAAGAGCAGGGGAGAAATGTTCGCGGAAGGAAGCGGGTGAATAACGAAATCAATCGTGCGATCCGGCTGCTCTCGAGTCAACCTCCCGACGATGTCACGCACGATCTTTTCCATACCCACGGTTTCACGCGCAATCGGCTCGATACCGATCTGAAGAAACAGAACCAGCCCTTCGACCATCTTGTTCATCTTCTCGGCGTTATTTCGCATAATGGTTAAAATGCGCTTTCCCTCCTCCCCCAGAGCGTCGCGATAGTCTTCCTCCAGAATCTTGGAAAATCCTGAAATGGCGCGCAGCGGCGCCCTCATGTCGTGGGAAATGGCCGCGCGCAACAGCGCGATTTCTTTTTCGTCAATCATGAGCTCCTTAAGGCAGAACGGGGTTTCCGGTTAAAACCTCGCTGATCTCCTCTGCCGGCTGAGGGCGGCTAAAGAAATAGCCCTGAGCAAAATCGCAGCCGAACGCGACCAGCCGGTCTTTTGTCTGCTGGTCTTCTACCCCTTCCGCAGTGACCCATAATTCAAGCTGATGGGCCAGCGAAATAATAGAAGCCACCGTAGCGCTGTCCCCCTTTTCTCTTGTTAACTCGTGAATGAGGGAGAGATCGATTTTGATCCCCTGAATCGGGAGCTGTTTGAGGAGGGGGAGGGAGATGTACCCGGTGCCGAAGTTGTCGATTGAAATTGTGGTTCCCAAAGCAGAAAGGGCAACGAGCATCTCCTTTGCCTTGGCCTGGTTTGTAATAATCGCCTCCTCGGTAATCTCAAACTCCAAACGATCCGGCGAGATATCCGTCTCTTTCAGGATTTTCTCGACGTGGCGGATCAGAAATCGATCGTGCAGATTTCGCGCGGAGAGATTAATCGAGAGGGAAAGCGGGGAAAGTATGACGCCTTGATCCCACCGTTTGAGTTGATGGAGGCCGCCCTCCAGATTCCATGAGACAATGAGCTTAATCAGGCCGCTTTTCTCGGCGGAAGGCAGAAACGCCCTGGGCAGGAGGAGGCCAAATTGAGGGTGTTTCCATCGTGTAAAGGCTTCCAGCCCAAAAACGGTGTTGGTTTTCAGATCGATCTTGGTCTGATAGTACAACACCAGTTGACTCCATTCGATTGCCTGCCGCAGCTCTCCCATCAGTCGAACATGATAAGCGGTCTGGCGATCTTGATCGGAAGAATACATAACAAAATCGTTTCCGGTGGCTTTGGCGGTATGCATGGCGACCGAGGCGCTTTGGAGCAATAGCTCAGAGGTATCTTTATGCTCGGGGAAGAGGGCGGCGCCGACGGAGATTTCTAACTCTACCGGAACCCCTTCCACGGTAAAGGGGGTTTCAAATGCCTGGAGGATTCGCTGTGACGCCAGGCTGATCCCGCTGGGCGTCGCGCCGGGGGCCAGAACGGCAAACTCATCTCCGGTGATCCGGGCCAGGGCATCGGAGTTCCGGAAAAGATTTTTAAGCCGCAAGGCAGCCTGTTGCAACAGCAGGTCGCCAAACG
Source organism: uncultured Nitrospirota bacterium (assembly GCA_964607665.1). GTDB lineage: Bacteria > Nitrospirota > Nitrospiria > SBBL01 > SBBA01 > CAZSME01. Next base: position 8,119 of record CAZSME010000039.1, read on the forward strand.
AATACCCCAACGCATCGTTTATCCCTTTAAAATTTTTGAAGTCAATCGATAAAACCGCGACCGATTCGTTTTTTTGCTGTGCGGCGGTGATGGCGCGATCGAGCAGGTCGATGAAGAGGGCGCGATTCGGCAGGTGGGTTAACGCGTCATAATAGGCCATGTGCAGGATCGTCTCTTCGGCCTCTCTCCGTTTCTTTCGGATTTGAAACTCATTGATCTCCCGCTCTACGGCGGGAACGAGCCGCGTGAGATTCCCCTTCATGATGTAGTCCTGGGCCCCCTCCTTCATCGCGAGGACGGCGACATCCTCTCCCATCGCGCCCGAGATAAAAATAAACGGGATATCTTCACCGCGGTTCCGGATGATCCTTAATGCCGAAATACCATCGAACTGGGGCATAAAGTAATCGGCGAGGACGATATCCCAGGGGGACTGTTCCAATGCCGCGACCAACTCCTCCTCCCGTTCAACCCGCTCATAGACGACTTCGAGCCCACCCTGTTTCAGGTGATGAGCGAGCAGCTCTGCGTCGTCTTTGGAATCTTCAATAATTAAGAGTCGAATCGGTGTTACCATGGCGATTTCTCTGACCGTCTCGTTCTTCCCAAGGCGGTGATCTCCTTATTCAAAGTGTACCCCATTTTTGAGTGATGTCAAGTCGTTTTCAGAGATTAAAATCGAGCGGATCTCCTTTTTTTATTGACGATAACAGGCTAGGTTTATATAATGAACTTCTGTTACCTGATGCCATCTGTTATTCATGGAGAGAGAAGATGAAAAACCCGCTTGATTCGATATCCGGGGCCATTGCATCCGGGTTTGTGCTGACCGTGATCCTTTTCTTTGTGGTGAAGGCGCTGGTTTAGAGGAGCCCAACGGCATTAAAACGTAATGAACCAATAATTAAGGAGAATCCATGTCAATACTTGAGCTTTTTTTTCGATGGGGTCACTTTCTGGCGGGAATTACCTGGATTGGCCTTTTGTATTATTTTAACTTGATTCAGGTCCCTTATTTAAAGGCGGTGACCCCGGAAGCCAAGGCAGAGGCGTTTAAGCATCTGGTTCCGAACGCACTGTTCTGGTTTCGTTATGGGGCATTGGCCACGTGGCTTTTCGGGGTTGCCCTTTTAGGGCCGAGGCTTCCCGGGGCTTTCCTATTACAAGGGGCCGATGCGATCATTGGAATGGGGGCCTGGCTGGGCACCATTATGTTTCTGAATGTCTGGTTTGTGATCTGGCCGAACCAGAAGAAGGTTATTGGTCTTGTCACCGCCTCTGCTGAAGAAAAAGCAAAAGCGGCCCGTATGGCCTTTTTGGCATCGCGAACCAACTTTGTCCTTTCCATCCCGATGCTTTTCTTCATGGCCAGTTCCGCTCACGCCCCCGCCGGCCTTTTCGGCTAAATGCGTTGTAGGGGCAGGCCCCCTGTGCCTGCCTTGGGCGGCCACAGGGGGCCGCCCCTACAACAAAAGGCCCCCTAAAAGTACCGGCGAATGAAAAAGAGATTCGCAAAAATCAACGCAAAAAAGAGAATCAGCGAGAGGACGAAATAATATTTCATTCGATGACGACGCCATTTTTGCTTTAGA
>CAZSME010000040.1:0-9606 GCA_964607665.1 uncultured Nitrospirota bacterium
GACAATTGCCCACTAATACCCAATGTCGATCAGGCCGATTCAGACGGCGACGGAACAGGTGATCTGTGCGATCCGGCTGATAACTTTCTTACTGCCTCTGATATTGATGACGATGGCCGGGTGAACGGGTTTGATTTGGGTCGGTTGGGAGTGGCCTTTGGAACAGGAGATGGGGATGACGGTTTTGATTCCAGAATAGACTTAAACAAGGATTCGGTTGTGGATGGATCGGATTTGGTTATTTTGGCGGACAACTTTGGGAAGTCGGTGACGGTCGAGTGAGAAAATCATTGAGGATCATTGTACTGGGGTTTTTAACGACATCGCCTTTGATTATTAACCGTCCCGAAATAGTAACAACATTCAATCCCTCCCCCGGAAAGGGGGGAGGTTCGGTGGGGGCGGTTGTGATACCTCTCGCCCTAGCCCTCTCCCACAAGGGAAAAGGGAACCCATGTGGGAAATGGGATTTTACAATGGCGTCAATATTAATGAAACCCTTAATAAATGTGTTATGGTACGCATATGAACAGGGTCTTCGCGAGTATAATGCTTCTCTTTTGCACGATATTGCCCCCTATCGTCATGGGCGAAGAGCCAGCAGTCCTTTTTCTTTCTCCGGAAACGACAAAAATAAAGATCGGTCAGGAGGGCCATCTTCAGGTAAAAGTCCAAAACGCCAGGAACGTCTTTGGGACCCCTTTTTATCTGGCCTACCCATCCGATCTCATAAAGATTGTTCGTGTGGTTGAGGGGAACTTTCTTAAGCAGGACGGCAAAAAAACCGTCTTTCTCCATAAAGTAAACGAAAAAGGGCGAATTATCTTTGGCCTATCCCGTTTAGGGGGCGTACAGGGGGTTGGCGGAGACGGCCTGCTTGCCGATATCTGGTTTGAGGCCGTTCGCCCCGGGAAGGGGACGCTCTCCTTTGAGCAGGTTGATTTTAGAGATGATCGACGTGCTGTTCTCCCTGTGAGAACTCAATCTGCCCAGATCGAGATTCTTAGATTAGCACCCCCAGCCTCGCCCCAATCGCCCACTTCAAAGGAAACCGTTCCACCCTCTCCTCCCATCGTGAAGGGAACGGCCCCCTCCCAGCCTCCCACTTCAATGGAGGCGGCACCCCCATCTCCCCCGACCGTAAAGGAGATCATCCCCTCTCAACCGTCCACCCCTTCAAAAGGGGCAGAAGGTGCTGCTGGAAGGATGGGGGTGGATGGGGACAAGGGCCTGAATAAGTAAGCGAGTCCTGTTTCATGGTACAAGACATTCTTCTCACAACTGTTTGAATTATATGGTGTCAAACTGTATACCGCCTCTTTATAAACTGTACGCCCCCCCGTTGCTCATCTCCTATTCTCTCCCGTACAGGCGCACTTTTATTGTCAACCTTGCCCACCCCCCGTTTTTACAAGGAAATAAGAAAAGATAGGTGGGGAGCGGGGCTGCTTAACCAACTGGGCTGGTGCATCTCCAGATAAAGCATTTCTGGAAAAGGATAAATCAAGATGTTAAAAGCTCCATGGAAACTGGAATAACGGCACGTCAGGCCGGCTGGGGAAGTAGACCCGCTCCCAGCCTATGAAAAACTTGGGGTGGCAAGTATTGTCAACCTATTGACAATAAAGACATTGTTGGGGTAGCATAACCCTCAGGATATCGGTACAGGGTGCCGATGAATTATGGGGGTAGATAGATATTGAAGAAGAAAGCCGTAGCAAAGAAAGCTGTCGTAACAAAAAGTAAAAAAGGCCTGACAAAAAAATCTTTACTGAAAAAATCGACTCCGAAGTCGAGGACCAAGAAAGCGGTTTCGCCCGAAGCCGTTGAAGCTCAGGAAAGAGCGCTCTGGAAAAAAGAGAAGCGTGAGTTCTGGAGCAGTCAATTCCGGCGGATTTTGTCCAGTATCGCCGCGAAGCCCTCTCGTAAGACGCGATCGTTATAACGGCATACCCTTTACCAATCGATTAGGGCCGCTCCCCAGGTAAATCCACCGCCAAAGGCACAAAGCGCCACACGCGCGCCTGACTTTAATCTCCCGGATCGGACTGCGTCATCTAACGCGATGGGGAGCGAAGACGACGAGCTGTTACCGAATTTCCGAATGGTAGTGTGATGTTTTTCTGCCGGAATGCGATGTTTCTTCAACACCGCCTCTAAAATCCGCAAATTGGCCTGATGAAAGATAAAAAGATCGATCTTCTCAACAGAGGTTGCGTTTTCTTTCAACAGGCAAGAGAGTGCTTCGTCCATCTTTTGTACCGCCAGCCGAAAGAGGCGGGTTCCCTTCATTTGCATTCCATGAAGATGGTGTTCGGGCGAATCGGCGGTTAGGGGTAACCGGGATCCCCCCTCCAGCAGGTAGACCAACTGTTCCGAAGGCCCACCCGCATAAACCTTTAGCCATCGGATGCCCCGATGCCGATCGGGGCGAGAGAGCACAACGGCCCCGGCCCCATCGCCAAATAAAGAGGCCGTCTGCGGGTCGTTCTTATTGAGATAAACCGACTTGACCTCGGATGAGACAACCAGAATATTTTTTGCTGTTTTATTTTTCAGGACCTGATCGCCAATCGATAACCCATACAAAAATCCGGAACAGGAGGCGTTGATATCAAAGACAGGGATCGAACGGTCAGAAAGGGCTTTTTGGATCAGACAGGCGGTGGATGGAAAAAACATATCGGGCGAGGATGTGGATACGATCATCAGATCGATCGCGTCGGGCGAAACCACAGCCGCTTTTAGGGCGTTTTTCGCTGCATCCGTCGCGAGGGTGGCAGTGGTTTCCCCCCGGTGGACCCAATGCCGGGTTAGGATGCCGGTCTTTTTCTCAATGGATTCTTCTCGAAGGCCAATTTGTTTTGAGAGATCGGCGTTGGAAACGATCTGTTGGGGAAGGGCCGCGCCGGTGCCAATGATTCGTGAGGTGGGCATCGATTTTTGGTCTATGCCGGTTTGTTTTTCTTGATTGTGATCTTCAACTCTTTGATCTTTTTCCGTAATGTATTGCGATTGATCCCCAAAAACTTTGCCGTGTGGATCTGACTGCCGTTGGTCTCCTGAAGGGCCAGATTAAAAAGCGGTTTCTCAAATTCGGTGAGGAGGAGGTCGTATAGGTTCTTTGGATGACCCTGCTTCATCTTCTTCATAAACTCGCCAAACTTTTTTTCTAAAAGCTGGGATAAGTGCAGATCGGGGCCGTTGTCCTCTTTTTTGGGCGTCGCGGTTTTCGCATGGCCGTTTAAGTGAACCGGCACCTCATGAATCTGCGACGCGGTTTTTTTAAGGGCGGTACTGCCCGAAATCACCGCATAAAACTCTTTTCCGGCCTTCCCCCTTTTTTTAATCGTCTTTAGCGCCTCTTCTAAACTCCCTTCTGAATCAATAACAAAGATCGGGCAGGCGGGAAGGTCTTTGCTTTTAACCGATTTTGTCGTCTGTAATATTTTTAGTTCCGTTCCGTTGTTTCCGATCTGGCTTTCAAAATGGCTTGCCAGATCGGTATTTTTGGAAACCAGATAAATCTCCTGACTCATGAAATACTCCTTAAAAGTTTGAAAACAACTCTTTCGTTTTCCTGTCTACATTACTGATTTATTTTTTTTTGTCAACCAAAATCGGCAACAAAAAATTATTGCCTTACGTTGCAACGGGTTATCTGAACGATTCAATCAACGATGCCAAGGTGAGACGTCAAATTCGGTGTCGGTCGGTTTCAACGCGATGTTTGGCCAGATAGGTCATAAACGGGGTGCCACCCGTTCCGACCCCGCTGGGATTGCTTGTGCTCCGTTGGCTCTGCTGGTGGATATAGCGATCCGCGTAAAGCAGATGCGTCGATCGAAATCGCTCGATCAAGTCGATCGCCTCATTATATCGATCCCGAAGCGTCGGGGTTTGCCGATAATGGGCCAGCACATAATCGCGTACCTTCGGCCCCGACTCGATCTTTTCAATAAACCGGCGATCCGGCTCCGGCATGTAATCCCGCATTTCCATTAAGTATCGTTTTAGTGGATCATCTTCATGCGCAATGGTCAACGCGGCATCCAACGCGGGGATAATGGAACTTTGCGCGCCGGTCTCCCCTCGGAATTTCTGGGGAACCCCTTGATATGCCGCAACCCCCTCATAATGGATGCCGTCCGGCAATGCCGGATTATTCTTCCAGCCATGAATATAAGGCCTCACCCGCGTAAAATAGATATACGGATCGCAATGTTTCGTCATCTGATCGAGCGTGTCACACATCGCGGTCAACGATTGGGCAACCTGCGAAAGTTCCCGGATCAACAGATCATTGTCTTTCTTTGCCACCGCCTCCTGCATCGGGAGGAGGGCGCGAAGCCCCGACGCCGCCTTATTTTCGATATCGACATGAATTAAGATAAACCACTCTTCGTCGAGGCCGCCCAAGAAATTTTGAATCAGTGCGATATTCCCGACCGCAACGGGGCCGGAAGGATCGAGACGTCGAAAGTTTTGCAACGCGTACGAGGCGTAGGAAAGAATCGGGGGGCGGCGCAGATGTGTTGCCACGGCATGCCAGGGAACGGCGAGAACCGCCGGGATGACCGTTGCCGGAGGGGTGGTGCCCCAAACATAGGCGTGGCCTAAAAAAGAGAGGATCAGCATCGCGTGTTCCCATTCGGCTTCGGTCTTCAGTGGGGTGGTATCAAACGGTGGCATCTGTTGAATCGCAGATCGGATATCGCCTCCCACGAGAATCTTCGGAATCTCCGCGGCCAGGGCGTTCCATTTTTCAAAATGGGCCGGAAGCGTCTGCAATGGATCCGTTTCGGGTAAAAAACCTCGCGTAAGATAAGACATAAACCGTAACCCTCCTTGATGATGGTTTATCCAAGACAAGCCATGTCTCCGTATGATATCCTTTTTCCGGTTTACATTACCATTTATTTGTGAGGGGATAATGTCGAAGTCGTCTAAACATGTTTCTGTAAAGCGAGTGGTTCTGGCCTATTCGGGTGGGCTGGATACCTCCGTGATTATCCGGTGGTTAAAGGAGAAATATCGATGCGAGGTGATCGCCTTTTGCGCCGATTTGGGCCAGGGAGAAGATTTGCAAGCGATCTCCGAAAAGGCAAAAAAGACCGGCGCCGATAAAGTCGTCATCTGCGATCTCAAAGAGCCGTTTGCCAAAGAGTATCTCTATCCGATGCTGCGGGCAAATGCCGTCTATGAGGGAAGCTATCTGTTGGGGACATCGATTGCCCGGCCCCTCATTGCCAAAGCCCAGATGGAGATTGCGAAGGACGAGCAGGCCGATGCGGTCTCCCACGGGGCCACCGGAAAGGGGAACGATCAAGTCCGATTTGAATTGGCCTACCGGGCGATTGATCCAGCAATTAAAATTATTGCCCCCTGGCGAGAATGGGAGTTTCAATCGCGATCCGATCTGATCGCCTATGCCAGCCGGCACGGTATTCCGGTAACGGCGACGGTAAAGAAGCCATACAGTATCGATCGCAACCTGTTTCACGTGAGTTACGAAGGGGGGATTTTAGAAGACCCGTGGACGGAAGCCCCCGAGTCGATGTTCACTCTGACAACGTCGCCTCAAAAAGCGCCCCAAACACCGATCCGTATTGAAATCGGTTATCAGGGTGGAAATCCGATATCGATTGACGGCAAAAAATATAGTCCAGCAGGGCTGATTTCTGAACTCAACCGAATTGGCGGCGCGCATGGTGTCGGACGGGTGGACCTTGTCGAGAACCGTTACATCGGGATTAAGTCGCGCGGCGTTTATGAAACCCCGGGGGGGACACTCTTACATCTTGCGCATCGCGCGGTGGAATCGTTGACGCTGGATCGTGAAGTGCTGCGCCTGCGTGATGGCTTGATCCCGTATTATGCCTCGTTGGTCTATAACGGCTATTGGTTTTCGCCGGAACGGGAACTTTTACAGGGTCTCTTTGACAATGCGCAGGTACCGGTGACCGGTACGGCCCGGTTAAAACTCTACAAAGGGAATGTGACGGTAGTAGGTCGAAGATCGCCCCACTCGTTATACAAAAAGGATATCGCGACATTTGAACAAGATACGATGCAGATTCAGCAAGAGGCGAAAGGGTTTATCGAGATCAACGCGTTACGGTTGAAATTGTTGGCGTCCCATGGCCAGTCCTAAAAAGAAATCGGAAAAAATGTGGGGGGGGCGGTTTACCGAGGTGACCGATCCACGGGTGGACCGGTTTGCCGAATCGCTTTCGGAAGATTATCGGCTTTATCGCCACGACATTGCCGGATCGATCGCGCACACCAACGCCTTGGCACGTCTGGGCCTTTTAACGCCGGCGGAACAAACGAAAATCGTTCGTGGGCTGAAGGGGGTTGAAAAAGAGATGGCCGCTTCGGGTTGGGTGCCCCTGTCCACCGATGAAGATATCCATATGTATATCGAACGGCGACTCACCGAGAAAGTCGGTCCCTTGGGGGGAAAGCTCCATACGGGACGGTCCCGAAACGATCAGGTTGCGTTGGATTTGAAACTTTATCTACGAGAAAAAGTCCGCGAGATAGTCGATCAGATCGTGTTGCTGCAGAAAGCGATCGTTGGGCAGGCGGAACGACAGCTCGGTGTCTATCTCCCCGGTTATACGCATTTACAGAGGGCGCAGCCGGTTTTGCTCTCTCATCACCTGTTGGCCTATTACGAAATGATCGAACGGGATCGAACCCGTTTTCTGGACGGCTTAAAACGAATGGACCCGATGCCCCTGGGTGCGGGCGCGATGGCCGGAAACAGTTTTGGAATCGACCGCGCGGCCGTTGCGGCGGAACTGGGCTTTCAAGAGATGACGGCCAACAGCATTGATACGGTTTCGGATCGCGATTTTATCGTGGAGTTTCAATCGGCCGCGTCCCTATTGATTATGCACCTTTCCCGATGGGCGGAGGAATTGATTTTATGGAATAGCTCGGAGTTTGCGTTTGTTATGCTGCCCGATCGGTTTTGTACCGGCAGCAGTATGATGCCGCAGAAGAAAAATCCGGATATTCTGGAGCTGATTCGGGGCAAGAGCGGCCGCATCTATGGCAACTTAATCGGTATGCTGACTGTCTTAAAAGGGCTGCCGCTGTCCTATAATCGTGACATGCAGGAAGATAAACGATTTTTATTCGATACGATTGAAACCGTGGAGGGTGTCATAGGCATTATGATTCCGCTGATTACCGATATGAAGTTTAATGCGGCCAAGATGGAGGCCGCCGCGAACGATCCGAATCTTTTGGCCACCGATCTTTCGGATTATCTTGTGTTGAAGGGGGTGCCTTTTCGTGCTACCCATAAGATCATCGGCCGGATGGTTTCGGATGCCGAGTCGCTCGGAAGGCCGATCAATCAATGGTCGTTATCCGAATTTAAGAAACACTCGAAGCTTTTTCAGAAAGATCTGTTTTCTGTTTTAACGCCGCGCGCGTCGATTGAAAAAAAAGATGGCCCCGGCGGCACGTCCACCGGATCGGTCAAGGCGGCGATTAAAAGGATTAAAAAGAGTTGGTAGGGCACGAACTAACCTGCCTTTAGAAAAGGGTGGGATTGGGTAGAAGGTGGAACAATGGAAAAGTTATCTAAAGAAGAAGTCATAGCCTATTTGAAAAATAAAAAAGGATTTTTCTATGACCAATTTGGTGTCACACGTATGGGCCTTTTCGGGAGTTTTGCACGAGGGGAACAAACAGCTTCAAGCGATATTGATATGGTTGTTGAAATGGAAAAAAGCCGGAAAAGCATTCATAGTTTTCTCCAATTAAAACGATTTCTAGAAAAGGAACTGGGAAGAAACGTGGATCTGGGTTTGGAGAATGCCCTAAAGGCGGTCATAAGAGAGAAGCTCAAGGAACAGATTATTCATGTCTAAAAGGGATATTCCGCTTTATCTCATAGACATTATCGATTCCTGCGGTGCGATCAATGAGTTTGTCGCAGGGCTTTCTTTTGAGGCATTTTGTAAGGACAGGAAAACCTCCTCCGCCGTTATTCGGGAATTCGAGATTATCGGTGAGGCGGTTGGAAAACTTTCCGACGAATTAAAAAAAGACTACCCTGATGTGGAATGGCAGGATATAAAAGACTTCAGAAATCTCTTGATCCACGAATATTTCGGAGTCGATCTTGAAATTGTGTGGAGGGTTATAGAAGACGATCTTCCTGTTTTGATCAATGCCGTGAAGGGGATGATGAGAACCGCAGAGGGGTAGGGAGGGGATGAAATTCATTGTTGTTTTATTTCTCGTGATTTTTTTATCTTCTTGTGGCAGAAAGGGGGATCCCATTCCTCCTCCGGAGGAAAGGGTGGAAAACCATTATGAACAGCTTTCAATATAAAAAAGGGCAACTCCATTGTGAGAACGTTTCGATTAACGCGATTGTCGATGCCGTTGGAACCCCTTTTTATCTCTACAGCGCCCATACCCTAAAACGCCATGTCCGGGCATACCAAGACGCCTTTTCATCCGTGCCGCATCTGATTGCCTACGCGATGAAGGCCAACTCCAATATCGCCCTTCTTCGATTGTTGGGAAACGAAGGGGTGGGAATGGATATTGTTTCGGCCGGGGAGCTCTATCGTACCCGGCAGGCGGGTATCGCGGCCAATAAAATCGTTTTTGCCGGTGTCGGAAAAACAGGGCCGGAGATGCAGGAAGCCCTTCGTGCGGGAATCCTGCTATTTAACGTGGAGTCGGAGCAGGAGTTGATTGCGTTGGATGAAGCGGCCAAATCGGTTCGTCGGATCGCGCCGGTGGCCTTGCGGGTCAATCCCGACGTGAATCCGAAGACGCATCCTTATATTTCAACCGGATTAAAAAAGAGCAAATTTGGAATTGCGAAAACCGAGGCCCTATCGCTCTATCGGCTGGCCGGCCGGTTGTCCCATATCGAGGTGCGGGGGATTCATTCCCATATCGGTTCGCAACTGACGGAGGTCAAACCGTTTGTGGAGGCCGTTCGAAAAATCTCCGAGTTTGTTCAATCCCTTCAACGGGAAGGGTTTGATATCCGTTATTGGAATATCGGGGGTGGATTGGGGATCGAGTATAATGGCGAGGCTCCGCCCCTTCCGGCCGATCTGGCCAAAAATCTACTTCCGATTTTGAAGGAGAGCGGCTGTACGATTATTATGGAGCCGGGGCGATCGATTGTCGGGAATGCCGGCATCTTAGTCACCCGGGTGCTTTATACAAAAACGACCGCGGTGAAAGAGTTTGTTGTCGTGGATGCCGGGATGAATGACCTGATTCGCCCCTCTCTGTACGGTGCGTATCACCGGATTCTTCCGGTTGTGAAAAAGAAAAGACCAAACCAGACGGTTGATATCGTCGGTCCGATTTGTGAGTCAGGCGATTTTCTGGCGCAGGATCGTGAAATGCCACAAGCGGCCCCCGATGAGATTTTAGCCGTGATGAGCGCGGGGGCATACGGCTTTGCGATGTCCTCGAACTACAATGCCCGTCCCCGTCCTGCCGAACTCCTTGTTGACCGGGATAACTTTTATGTCATACGGGAACGAGAGACCCTGAAGGACCTGGTACGGGGAGAGAAGATTCCTTCCTTTTTACAATGATCCGAAAAAGAGA
>CAZSME010000041.1:0-9435 GCA_964607665.1 uncultured Nitrospirota bacterium
GTGGGAGGCAAGTTGACGCAGGGTTGATTCGGCAAGAGGCCTTCCATCGGATACCGCAAGGTTCTGTTCGACATGGTGAATCGTTCTCATCCCCGGTATGACGGTTCCGAGCGCGGTCTGCGAGAGGCAAAAACGGAGGGCCAGTTCCGACAGGCTGGCCACATCAGCTTCTTTCATTAACTCTTTTAACCGCTCGATACGGGCAACCACCTCGATCCGACGATCTTTTGTAAAGTAATGCGCCCGCCAATCCCCTTCCTCAAATCGGGTCGCTTGCGTAATAGCCCCGGTTAACGATCCTTCATCAAACGGGCAACGGGCAATCACACCCACGTTTTTCTCTCGACACAACGGCAGAAGTTTTGCGGCCGGTGTCGGATCAAAAATGTTGTAGATCACCTGAACCGAATCGACCTGGCCTTGGGCGACCACTTTTAGGGCCGAGTTTGGCTCATGGTCATTAATCGAAATGCCGATGTTGGCAATCTTTCCGGCCTGCTTTAACTTCAAAACGGTTTCATGCCAGTCGGGCTCGTCTGTCCACCCTTCGTCCCAAACATGAAGCTGTTGCAGATCGATCTGTTCTATGCCGAGATTTTTTAAGCTTTGTTCCGTGCAGGAAACGATATAGTCCGATGGAAAAACCTCTCGAATGGGAACCCCATGACGCGCGGGCCATTCCTGGTTTTTAGGGGGGATTTTTGTTGCAACGAAGATTCGTTCGGATCGCTCCGAAAGCAGTTTTGCGATAAGGTGTTCGCTGTGGCCCTGGCCGTAAGCAAGTGCCGTGTCAATAACGTTCAGGCCCAAGTCGCAGGCCCGGTGCAGCGCGTTCATCGCTTCTTTGTCGGATCCCCCTTTCCAGAGGCTGCCGCCGATCCCCCATGCCCCAAATCCGATCTCTGAAACGTTATCGCCGCACCGGCCCAATGATCGATATCGCACTGTTCTATTGCTCCCGCGTGGGCTTACCTTTTTTAAGATGGTCGAATCCGGCTGGCTTCATCTTAAAAATCTGTCCACTGGCCGTTTTTATCGAAACCGTTTTGCCCGAAAGTCGTCCAATATAATGCGCCGAAATTTCCCCCTTTTGAACGAGCTGATCAAGCTTCGCTCGGCTTTTTTGGGGTACGGAGAAAAGCAGTTCGTACTCTTCGCCGCCGTGCAGCGCGTAGCGAATCGGATTGGTCCCGATCGATTTTGCATATCGCCTTAACGCGGGTGAGATCGGAATTTTATCTATTTCCAATTCAGCGCCGATGCCCGACTGTTTCGTAAGATGGGACAAGTCGGATGAAAGGCCGTCTGAAAGATCGATCATGGCCGATGGAATCTTTTTCTGAGCCAAGAGTTGTGCCTCCCGAAATCGCGCCTTTGGCATCTGATGTTTTAAGATAAGCGAGCGAACGCCGGAGGTGTGACGCCTCTTTCCTCCCGCCTGCAACATTTCCAAACCGGCTGCGGCATTGCCCAACGTGCCGGTGACATAAAGGGCATCGCCCTCTGTTCCGCCGCTCCGCGTGACGATCTTTTTTTTCGCCACCTCTCCTGACACGGTCAGCGAGATAAAAAAGCCAGCGCGAGAGCGGGTGATATTGCCGCCGATGAGGGTGATGCCATAATCCCGACTGGCCGTATTTATGCCGCGATAAAGCCGGTCGATATCGGCAACGGTTTCTTTTCCGGTCAAGCCGAGTGAAACAAGAAAAAAACGGGGTGTCCCGCCCATCGCGGCGATATCGCTGACATTGACCGAAACCGCTTTGTATCCCACTTGGAAGAACGTAGACGTGGCGCGGGTGAAATGGGTTTGTTCGAGCAGCGTGTCAGTTGTCAGCAGCAGGATGTTTTTTTTTGACGAGGGAAGGGCAATCGCCGCGGCGTCATCACCGATTCCGACTAAAACAGAGCGGGGCGTTTTTGTCCATTTCTTTTGTATTCTTTGGATGAGGCCAAATTCACCGATCTGGTCTAAATGCATTTCCCCTTTAACGGCGTTGTCTAAGCCGATGCGACATTCTCTTTTTCCCGAAAGGGTGGTCGGCGGGTCTCATCCGGTATCGACAGCCCTTTTTTATGAAAGGCAATTGCCAGCACCTCATCCATATGTTCAACCAATGAAAATTGCAGACCCTCTTTGACGTGTGCTGGGATATCTTCCAGGTCTTTTTCGTTTTGTTTTGGGAGGATGATCCGTCGCATTCCCGTCCGTTTTGCGGCGACAATCTTCTCTTTTAATCCACCGATCGGAAGGACATGTCCACGCAGGGTGATCTCTCCGGTCATCGCGACATGATTCCGGATCGGGATTTTGGCAAGCACGGAGGCCAGGGCCGAGGCGATGGTGATCCCCGCGGAGGGGCCGTCTTTCGGGATCGCACCGGACGGAACATGGACATGAATATCGTTTTTCCTAAAAAGATCGGGGTCAATCTCAAACACCTTTTCCCGTGATCGAATGTAGGATAGCGCCGCCTGGGCCGACTCTTTCATCACCTCTCCCAAATGGCCGGTCAGGGTGATCTCCCCTTTTCCGTTGAGAAGAATGGCCTCGACGCGCAACAGATCGCCGCCGGTGGGGGTCCAGGCCAGTCCGGTGGCGACGCCGACCTCGTCTTTCGCGATTTCGGCCTCGGGCAAATACTTTCGAATCCCCAGATAGGTCTGAAGCAGTGCCGGCGTGACAACCTGTTTCTTTATCTTCTGTGTCTGATTGGGTGACGGGAGGTATTCCGCGATGCGTTTGGCCACCTTTCTCATGACATGGGCAATCTCTCTTTCCAGATTCCGGACACCGGCCTCTCGCGTGTATTGGGTAATGATCTGTTCCATCGCCGCGTCTTGAAACTGGATATGGTCGGTTGTCATCCCGTGTTCGGAAAGCTGCTTGGGGATCAAAAATGTTTTTGCAATGCCGATTTTTTCCTGTGTGGTATAGCTGGAAATTTCGATGACCTCCATCCGGTCTCGCAGCGGCGGGGATATCGGATCGATCTGATTGGCCGTGGTGATAAAAAGGATATGGGAGAGGTCAAACGGGACACCGAGATAATGATCTGAGAAGGAATGGTTCTGTTCCGGGTCCAACAGCTCGAGCAGGGCCGAGGCCGGATCGCCGCGGAAGTCGAGTCCGAGCTTGTCCACTTCATCCAACATGAAGACCGGGTTTTTTGTCCCGGCCTGTTTCAGCCCCTGAATAATTCTTCCGGGCAGCGCGCCGACATAGGTGCGCCGATGGCCGCGAATCTCCGCTTCGTCCCGAACGCCGCCCAGAGAGATTCGGACAAACTTCCGGCCCAACGCGCGCGCGATCGATTTCCCCAACGAGGTTTTCCCCACGCCCGGCGGGCCGACAAAACAAAGAATCGGGCCTTTGAGTGCTATGGAGGTGGTTTGATCTCCTTCGACGGTGGGGTCCGTGGACGATGCGGGTGTTTGGTTGTCGGTCCTGCTGCTTTTTAGTTTTCGCACGGCAAGGTATTCTAGAATCCGCTCTTTTACTTTTTCCAAATTGTAGTGATCTTCATCCAGAATCTTTCGCGCGGCGATCAGGTCCAAATTGTCCGGTGTCGTTTTGCTCCAGGGGAGCTCAACCAACCATTCCAGATAAGTACGAACCGTTGCCGCTTCCGCCGAATCGGGATGCATCTTGGAAAGGCGCCGGAGCTGTTTCTCCGCCTCACCGGCGACTTTTTCCGGCATCTGCGCGCTGGCAATCTTCCCGCGGAACGCCTCCACCTCCTCGGCCCGTTCGTCCTGCTCGCCCAACTCTTTTTGAATCGCCTTGACCTGTTCCCTTAAGAAATAGTCACGTTGTGTCCGGTCCATCCCCTCACGTGCATCCGATTGAATCTTTTGTTGCAGCGTTAAAACCTCCACCTCTTTGTTGAGGATGTCATTGACTTTTCTCAATCGTTCGAAGGGGTCCACCGTCTCTAAAATCTCTTGGGCCATCTCTACCCGAAGGGCAAGGCTGGACGCGATGAGGTCGGCCAACGGCTCCGGCTCGTCCATATTCTCAATCATCGCCATAATATCCGGTAGAACCGGTTTGCCTAATGCAACCACCTTTGCCATCTGATCTTTAGCGGCGCGCATGATCGCCTCGGCCCGTGTGGACAGGTCAGACCGCTGGGGGGATCGAATCGTTTGGATCTGCACCTGGTAATAAGGCTCGGTCTTAACAAAAGACAGGATACGTGCCTTTGCGACGCCCTGTACCAGGATTTTAATCCGTCCGTCGGGAACACGAAGCATCCGAAGCAGTGTCCCCACGGTGCCGTAGGTGTAGATATCGTTGGGTCCAGGCTGTTCCGTTTCCAGGTGTTTCTGCGATGCGAGCATCACCATCTTATCTGAAGCAAAGGCGGCTTCAATCGCTTTGATAGAAAGGGCGCGTCCGACGAAAAGCGGCAGCACCATGTGGGGAAAAACCACAATATCGCGTACCGGAATCAACGGAAGCGTTTGCGGGATATCGGTCTTGCTCCCCCAGGTATCTTTTAATCGAGGCATAAGAATTGATCCTATGTTTGTATTATGGAAAAGAGTTGTGAGCGATTCAAAGAGAAAGCTGCTTTAGATATTGTCGAAACGCTTCGCCCATCTCTTTATCTTGCAGACCCAGTGTAACGGTTGCTTTCAGAAAACCCAGTTTATCCCCCGCATCAAAACGGGATCCTTCGAGAAGTGCTCCAAACATTGGGGCATTCTTTGCCAGGTCGTTTAACGCATCCGTCAGTTGAATCTCATTATTTTTGCCCGGTTGTGTCTTTTCCAGAAACTCAAAAATCGTACTTGGAAGAAGATATCGTCCTGTAATGGCCAGATCGGACGGGGCATCTTTCGGTAATGGTTTTTCGACCAGGCTTTTTATCTTGTAGAGATTTCCCTGTCTTGTCGATTCGGCATCGACTACACCATAGTGAGAAAGTTTTTCTCGGGCGATCCGCTGAAGTCCGATCAATGGCGCGGGATTCTCCTCGTAAATTGCAATCATTTGTTGCAGGGCCGACTGAGGGTGATGGATGATTTCGTCTCCCAGTAAGACCGCAAACGATTCTCCTCTGCCGATTACATGTTTTGCGCAAAGAATCGCATGCCCCAATCCGAGCGGTTCGGACTGCCGGATATAACAGAAACTGGCCATTGTAGAAATTTTTCTTAAGGCCGTTAATGTCTTGTCCTCTTTACGTTGTTTTAATGTCGCTTCCAGTTCGAATGAGATATCAAAGTGATCTTCAATCGCCCTTTTCCCACGGCCCGTAACGATAATAATCTGTTCGATACCTGCCGCCACGGCCTCTTCCACGACATATTGAATGAGCGGTTTATCAACTAAAGGAAGCATCTCTTTTGGAGAGGCCTTTGTCGCGGGAAGAAATCGCGTTCCCAGTCCTGCCGCGGGAATAATCGCTTTTCGAATCGGTTGAAAGGACATGCTCTTTCTCACAAAGGAGATTTCATACTAGAAAACGGGGCGACGGAAGTCAACAATGGCGTTTGACCCGGCCCGATGGACATCAATATTTCGCACGATTTTTCTTCAAAAAAAAGCCCCCCCTCATGATGAACCATGAGGGGGGGCGTCAAAACACAAAACAGATAACTGACTTCGTGTAACTGTATCTGCAATGCAACGCGACCGGCGGGAGCGATTCGTTCGTCTCCGCCCGTGGCGGATTAGTACATATCGCCCATGCCGCCACCCATATGGCCGCCGCCTGGAGGCATCCCGGCGCCCGGCTTTTTCTCTTCCGGCATATCGGCGACCATGACTTCGGTCGTCAACATCAGGCCTGCAACCGACGCGGCGTTTTGCAATGCCGTTCGTGAAACCTTCGTTGGATCAATAATCCCGGCCTCTACCATATCGACATAGGTCAACGAGCTGGCATCGAACCCATGGTTGCCTTTTTCTTTCTTGACTCGTTCGACGACGATGGAGCCTTCGACACCGGCGTTCTCACTGATCATTCGAATCGGTTCTTCGAGGGCGCGCTTGACGATCTCGACACCAATCTTTTCATCCCCCTCCGCCTTAATTTTGCTGAAGACCGGCAGACAACGCAGATAGGCAACACCGCCGCCGGCGACCACCCCTTCTTCTACCGCGGCCTTTGTCGCATGGAGGGCATCTTCCACGCGGGCCTTCTTTTCCTTCATTTCGATTTCGGTTGCCGCGCCGACATTAATGACCGCGACACCGCCAACGATCTTGGCCAATCGCTCCTGGAGCTTTTCTTTGTCATAGTCCGAGGTGGTCTCTTCGATCTGCGCCTTGATCTGCTTGACTCGGCCCTGAATTTTGTGCGCATCCCCGGCCCCTTCCACAAGGGTCGTGTTGTCTTTGTCAATCGTGATCCGCTTTGCCCGACCGAGGTCCGAGAGCTTCACGTTTTCAAGCTTCAATCCTAAATCTTCAGAAATCACCTGACCGCCGGTGAGTATCCCGATATCTTCGAGCATGGCCTTTCTGCGATCGCCGAACCCGGGCGCCTTGACCGCAGCCACCTGCAATGTCCCACGGAGTTTATTGACCACCAGCGTGGCCAATGCCTCACCTTCCACCTCTTCCGCAAGAATCAAAAGCGGCCGTCCCATTTTGGCAACCTGCTCGAGAACGGGGAGGAGGTCTTTCATTGTAGAAATCTTTTTCTCATTGATTAGGATATAGGCGTCATCCAGCGTGGCTTCCATCCGTTCCGGATCGGTGACGAAATAGGGAGAGATATAACCCCGATCAAACTGCATCCCTTCAACAACGTCCAGGGAGGTGGTCATGCTTTTCGCTTCTTCCACCGTAATCACACCGTCTTTCCCGACCTTTTCCATCGCCTCGGCAATCAAGTCGCCAATCGGCTTATCGTTATTGGCGGAAATGGTTCCGATTTGCGCCACCTCTTTTTTCCCCTGACACGGCTTCGACATTTTTTTCAGCTCTTCGACAACCGCTTCGACCGCCTTATCGATACCCCGCTTGAGCTCCATCGCGTTGGCCCCTGCGGAAAGATTTCGAACCCCTTCGCGGAAGATCGCCTGTGCCAGAACGGTTGCGGTGGTTGTTCCATCGCCGGCGATATCGGAGGTTTTGCTGGCGACTTCTTTCACCAGCTGCGCCCCCATATTCTCATACGGGTCTTTTAGTTCCACTTCTTTCGCCACGGTCACGCCATCCTTGGTAATGGTGGGCGCGCCAAACTTCTTTTCAATGACCGCATTCCGGCCCTTCGGACCCAATGTGGCCTTCACCGCGTTGCTTAACTTGTTGACCCCTTTTAAAAGACCTGCGCGGGCCTCTTCACTAAAAACGATCTGCTTTGCCATTTCTTTTTCTCCTTCGCTATTGATAGTAGATAACGGTTACTCGATAATCCCTAAAATATCTTCTTCCTTGAGGATGAGATATTCCTGGCTGTCTATAGTGATTTTGCTTCCGGAGTATTTGTCAAAAAGGATGGTGTCCCCCACCGCTACATTCTTGACTTCGTTTCCGATTGCCTCAATTTTCCCTCTCTGGGGTTTTTCTTTTGCCGCATCCGGAATATACAACCCGCCTGCCGTCTTTTCCAATTCGCCGGAATAGCTGACGAAAACACGCTCCTTCAGCGGTTTAAACTTTACAGCCGTTTTTGTTGCCTGTGCCATCTCTCTTCCTCCTTTTTTATGTTGTGAAACGCGACGGTAACAAACTTATTTATTGCCCCAACTGTCCCAACGTCATCATCCCTACGGGAGTCCCTATCACCTCTGGGAGGGGGCCAAGACCACCCGGGCCGGGGAACACTCACAATATAATTCCAAAAAGATGAAAATCAAGCCCTATCTTAATTACTTTTTTGATGGGCGATAGGTTATTGATTTTTAATGGGATTATTATTTTCGGCCATTGATACGGGATTGGAGGCCGCATCAATCCCCTTAAAAATCTTCCAGCCTTTCAAAAGATCGATTGCCTTTTGTAGCTGAATATCGTTCTCCTCTCCCGGGGAGAGCGCCCCCGTTGTTTCTTTCTCTGTTTTTGGCTTCTTCATCTCTTTTCGGGTTGGTTCTGCTGGATCGTCTTTTTTAGGCGTTTCTGGTAATTGTGCCTGTGCTGGCTTTTCGGTTTGGGGTTTGACAACGATATCTGGTGTGACCCCTTCATCTTGAATAGACCGTCCTTTTGGGGTGTAGTATTTTGCAGTTGTGAGTCGCAGGGCCGATCCGTCGGATAAAGGGAGGATCGTTTGCACCGAGCCTTTGCCAAAGGTCTGGGTTCCTAAAATCACGGCGCGGCCATAATCCTGTAATGCGCCGGCAACAATTTCCGACGCGGACGCGGATCCTTTATTCACCAGGATCACCAGCGGAACGCCCTCCCAATCGCCCTTTCCCTTTCCGACAAAGTCGGTCTTTGTCTCGTCGCGCCCTTTTATAAAGACGATCAACTTCCCCTTTTCCAGAAACTGTTCCGCTACCTCGACGGACGCGGTCAGTAATCCGCCCGGGTTGTTCCTTAAGTCCAGGACCATCGAGTGAACACGGGCCGCTTTCAACGTTGACAAGGCGTTTGATAGGTCGCGCCCGGTCTGCTCTTGAAACTGGGTTATCCGGACATAACCAATCTCCCCATCCAAGACCTTTGATTTCACGCTCTGGACACGAATCATCTCTCGAACCAGCTCGAATATCCGCGGCGTCTCTTCCCCCTCCCGTTGAATGGTCAAGGTCACCTTTGTTCCCTTGGCCCCTCGCATCTTGTGAACCGCCTCCAGCAACCCAATCTCTTTGGTCAGGGTCTGATCATCTACTTTCAGGATGATATCCCCTGCCAGGATACCGGCTCGATCGGCGGGTGTTCCCTCAATCGGCGCGATCACCACCACCCGATTTTCCGAGTTGGCCCCGACCTGCAGGCCCAGGCCTCCAAATTCGCCTTTCGTGTCGATCTGACTTTCTTTATAAATATCGGCCGACATATGGCTGGAATGGGGATCGAGTGTCCCGAGCATGCCATGGATGGCCCCGGTTACCAGTTCTTTGTTTTTGACCGGTTCCACATAATTCCTTTGGACCGCGGATAAGACCTCCGTAAACACCTTGAGGTCTTCGTAGTAATCCTCTTCCGCGGAAACAGGATTTCCCCAGATGCGAAGAAAAAGGATAGAACTTAAAAGTCCCACCACGAAGACGGATAGGACAACCCCAGTACGTTTATTGATGTTCATTGTTACTCCTTATTTCAAAGCGTTTACCCCTCACCCCCAACCCTCTCCCCCAAGGGGAGAGGGGAAGAAACAGCACGTAAAGGTCTATCTAAATCGTGTCTGAACGGAAACTCCCGTTTTTGTCATTTCGACCGAAGGGAGAAATCTTTTTCCTCAACGTTATCCAGCCTATGAGATTTCTCGCTCCGCTCGAAATGACAGAAAAAGAGCCTTTTCGGTCAGACAC
>CAZSME010000042.1:0-9353 GCA_964607665.1 uncultured Nitrospirota bacterium
ACATCAAATGAATCTCATATTGTTCGATATGAAGATTGGCGTCCACTTTGATAAGGATTTTTTTATGGTGTCCCTTTTCGATCGCCTCGACACCACGACGTTCCTGATCGTGCAGCAGGGCCACAACCGAAGGATGCGCTGCGATCATAATTTTTTTATCCTGCGACGAGGGCAAGACCCTCCGAATCTCGCGAAAAATCTCGTAACAGATGGTTGTGGGCGATTGCGTATGGCCGCTTCCCTTGCAATAGGGACACGGCTCCGACAAGACCCGTGAGAGGGCTTCGCGTGTCCGCTCACGCGACATCTCGACCAACCCCAAATCGGAAATCCTTAAAATATTCGTTTTGGCTTTATCGCGCTTTAAGGCATCCACTAAGGCATGAAAGACCTTTTCCTTATTCTTCTCTTTTTCCATATCGATGAAATCGATAATGATAATGCCGCCGATATTCCGAAGCCGTAACTGCAGCGCGATCTCTTTGGCCGCCTCCATGTTGGTTTTGAAAATCGTCTCTTCCAGGCCTGTCTTTCCGACAAATCGGCCGGTGTTGATATCGATGACCGTAAGCGCCTCCGCGCGATCAATGACCAGATAGCCGCCGGACTTTAACCAAACGCGCCGATTTCGCGCGCGGGTAATTTCCGCTTCCAACCCGTAGGCCTCGAAGACTGGCTGCTCCCGATCCCACAAATCGATACGGGACGCGAACGAGGGAAGGTAGGTCTCGACAAACCCTTTGATCCCCTGATAGTCCTCTTTCGAGTCGATGACCAATCGATCAATCTCTTTCGTAAAGAAATCGCGAACGGTTCGAAAGACGAGGTCGAGATCGGTATGCAAAAGGGCCGGCGCTTTTAACGTTTCCTCCTTTTTTAAAAGGTCCTGCCAGACCACTTCCAGGAAATCGATATCGTTCTGAATCTCATCGCGGGTCATCCCTTCGCTCACCGTGCGCACAATGTACCCCGCGCCCGGCTTTCGGAGAGAGTTGATAATATCCCGGAGCCGCTTTCGTTCCTCATCACGGCCAATGCGGCGCGAAATGCCCAGCTGGTTGACCTGTGGCATGTAGACCAGATGCCGCCCGGGAAGCGAAATGTAGGTCGTCACCCGTGGGCCTTTGGTTCCGATTGGGCCTTTTGAAACTTGCACGATGATCTCTTGTCCTTCCCGCAACAACTCCTCGATACTTTGTTGCGATCGTTTCCGCGGCCGCGTCATGATGGGGCGGGCTTTGCTTTCCCGTTCTTCACCGTTACTATTGTTTTCGTCCGGCTGTTCTCCTTCGGTTCCCCCTTCTTCGGCCCCCCCTTCACCTTCCTCTGTCTCTCCCCCTTCTTCGAACTCCACTTCTTCGGCGGCCGCAACGTCGGTTTCGCTTTTCGTCATCACGTCGGCCACATAGAGAAAGGCGGCCTTCTCCGTTCCAATATCCACAAACGCGGCCTGCATCCCCGGCAGCACCTTCTCGACGACCCCTTTATAAACGTTTCCCAAAATACCGCGATCCCGTTTCCGATCGAAATAGAGCTCCATGACCGTTTTGTTTTCCATTAAGGCCACCCGCGTTTCCTCGGCGGTCGCGTTAATGATAATTTCATTCGACATTTTTTCCTCCCTCAATAAAAAAGTTTAAACCGTCTCATTTTGATATTCAGCAACAGCCCCAGCAAACATCCGTTGGTAATCATGGCCGATCCCCCGTAACTCACCAGGGGGAGCGGCACCCCAACAACGGGGAGCACCCCCAGGGCCATCCCCACGTTCACCAAAAAATAGTAGGCGATGAGGCCAATGATTCCGATGGCCATTAAGGTTCCCAACCGGTCTTTGGCCTTGCGGGCCACATCAATCGCCCATCCAAACAGAATCGCAAACAAAATAAAAAAAACAATAATGCCGGCAAAACCCCATTCCTCCGAGAAGACCGAAAAGATAAAGTCGGTGGAGCTTTCCGGCAAAAACTTGAGCTGGCTTTGCGTCCCGCCCCAAACCCCCTTTCCCCAAACTCCTCCGGAGCCAATCGCAATTTTGGATTGAATGAGATGCCATCCGGTGCCCATCGGGTCTTCGGTGGGATTCAGAAACGTCAGAATCCGGTCCCGTTGGTACTCTTTTAAACTGTTCCAGAAGATCTGTCCAATAAACGGAACCAACATCAGCGAAAGCAACGAGAAGTAGATCAGGAGTTTTGATCGCAATCCCAGTACAAAAATAACGCTGAAGAAGACGGACGAGAGGGCCAACGCGGTTCCCAGATCGGGCTGTTTGAGTACCAACAGCATCGGAACCAGCAACAAGCCCGCCGGTGCAAAGAGCCGTTTAAGATTTAACCCCCCCGGAGCCGGGTGCTCTGAAAGATGTTTTGCCAAGACGAGCAACAGGCTGACCTTGGCCAACTCCGAAGGCTGAAACGAGAAAAAGCCAACCGAAATCCATCGCTGCGATCCCTGAATGGTCCGGCCGGTTAACAAGACCATGACCAGCAGCAAAACGACGATGCCATAGAGGGGATAGGCAAAGCGAGCGATTTCGTGGTAGTCGATCTGGGCGACCACCATAAAGACAACCGATCCTAAAAAAATCCACAGGACTTGTTTTAGATAGAGCGGCATTCGAACGAGGGAGGCGGGGGTGGTGTGCGTGACGCTATAGAGCGTCAGCAGACTGATCCCTAAAATCAAAGAAACGGCACCGAAGAAAACGTAGTCAAAGGTATCCATCGTATTTTGACGAATCATCTAGTCCCCGATCTCTTCTCCCGCGGTTGGGCGGGGGCTGGGTGGTGCCGGTGCAACGGGCTCTGTGAGCAGGGTGGGATGAAGATAGGCCTCAATCACCTTTTTTGCCCGAGGCGCGGCGGATGAACTGCCATGACCCCCATGCTCCACCAAAACCGCGACGGCAATTTGCGGGTCCGTCGCGGGGGCATACGCGACGAACCAGGCATGATCCTCAGAGGCTTTCGAAGCGGCTTTGCGTCTTTCCCCCTGTTTCATCTCGACGACTTGTGCGGTGCCGGTTTTGCCGGCAATGGAAACGAATGCCGATCGGGATCCCGCAGCGGTGCCATTTGGCGCGGCAACGACATCGGACAGCGCACGTTTCACCGTTTCAAAGGTTTCTTTTGCGATGGGCAGTTGTGTTCCCGCATTCGCAACCGCCGTCTGATAGGCCCCGGTCTGACGATCTCGGCTTTTCTGAAGCAGACGGGGCGGATATAACATCCCATCATTGGCCACGGTGGCGATCATGTTGGCCATTTGAAGCGGCGTGACCGAAACGTATCCTTGTCCAATTGAAACCGAAAGGGTTTCTCCGGGATACCAGGGGACGTTCCGCGTCCTCTTTTTCCATTCGGTGCTGGGGATCAGCCCCGATTTTTCAGAAGAGAGCGCAATGCCCGTCTGTTTTCCCAAACCGAAAAGGTTTGAAAAGTGCGCGATGGCATCGATCCCCATCCGGTTGCCCATCTGATAAAAATAGACATCGCACGATTCTACAATGGCCCGATGCAAATCAACAAACCCATGTCCGCCTTTCTTCCAATCCCGAAACACCCGATTGCCAAACGGCATTCCGCCACGGCATTCGATATGATCGGCGGGCTGGGCCTTCGCGGTTTCGATCACCGCCATGCCCATCACCACTTTGAAGGTCGAACCGGGTGGGTATTGTCCCTGAATGGCCCGATTAATTAAGGGACGGGCAGGATCGTTCAAAAGCGCCGTCAAAACGGCGGCCCCTTTCTCCGGCCGTCCCCCCTTGCTTCCCCCCCCCCTTCCCCCAGTGATCTGATTGGGGTCAAACGAAGGATGACTGACCATCGCCAGAATATCACCATTTTGAGGATCGATCGCGACAATCGCCCCACTCTCTTCCCCCAACACCGTTTCCGCCGTTTGTTGCAGATTCCAATCCAACGTCAGAAAAATATCGTTTCCTTCGATCGGTTTTTTAACGCGCAGTGGACGAACCTCATGCCCTAAGACATCCACCTCAATCCATTTCTGCCCCGGCACGCCCCGAATCAGCGCATCGTAGGTTTGCTCGATTCCAAATTGGCCGATCGTCTCTCCAGAACGAAGACCCGGATAGCGCCCGGAGGCCATCTGCTTTTTTGAAATCTCGCCTACATAGCCAATCAGATGGGCCGCTTGGGCGCCATAGATGACGTTTCGTCGCAGCTCGGCCGCGACCCGGACCCCCGGCAGTTCCAACGTGTGCCCTTCCACGCGCGCGATCTCGGCCAGAGAAAGTCCTCCTTTGATTTTGATTGGAGAGAAGATATCCCGCCTCTCCCGCATCTCCCGTTCGATCCGCGCGGGATCGGCAATCGCGACGAGTTGGGCAAGGCGGGTCAATGTTCCACGCGGGTCCGGCATATCGGCCAAAATGCCGTAGAGATCAAATCCGGGGATATTATTCACCAGCGGTGTGCCATGGCGATCATAGATAAAGCCCCGGGCCGCGGGAAGCGGGATCGCTCGGACACGGTTATTTTCGGCAAGCCCCTCAAAATACCCCCCCTGCTGAATTTGGAGGGAGTGGGCCCGCACAAGAAAAAGAATCATCACCAAGAGAATGAGGGCAAGCAGCAGATAGATGCGGCTCTGCAACTCTTGATTTTCTTCTTCCGGAAAATAACGTTCTCTCATTGTAATGCCCGGCCGACGCGCCCTTCATGGGGGCGTTCTCGTTTCAACAACAGGGAAAGGATAATTAAGGCAAAAAGGGCGTTATAGAGGCCTCTTAATACCAGGAGATAGGAAGACGCGACCAGAGTATCGTTAAGCCCGTGAAGGACAATCTCACCGAGGAAGTCATGCAGCAGGGAGAGGATAAAAATGGTCCCCGCATGGGCCTCGGACGAAATGCGGTGAAAAACGGTGTCCAGGAGGCCGGCGCCAAAACCGATTCCTCCCTTGAAAATAAAATGAAGCGAGAGGCGTCCCATCGAAAACATATCTTGCAGCCCGCCAAAAAGAAGTCCGACCGCCAACCCCTTTCCCTTTCCCCACGCGACGCCGAAGAAATAGGCCAGCAGAAGGCCCAGGTCTGGCTTGATCCCGCCGACTTCAACCCATTCCAGAAAAAGTGTTTCGATGGGGATAAAGAACAGCACCAGCAATGGAAAGACGATCCAGACGAGGGAGGGGGGCGCCATCATTCGACCGGGCCCTCCGTGGGGATTAAGACCAGCACCTCTTCCAGGGTCAAAAAAGCGATCTCGGGGGTGACGGTAACGTTTAGGAAAAAGTCGTCACCCTGTTTGTCTATCTTTTGAATTCGGCCGATCGGAATCCCTTTGGCAAAACTGCCTTCCAGTCCCGACGTGATCAGCATATCCCCTTCGGTCACCTCTGCGAAGCGGGGCAGGTATTTCAGTCGGACCTGATTTTTTCCCATCCCCTGGACGATTCCCTCATCCCGTGTGCGCTGTACAATCGCCGCCATCGCACTGTTGGGATCGGTCATGAGTAAAACCTGCGCGTGATGCGAGAAGGTTTTAATCACTTTGCCAACGACGCCGCGTTGTGTCATGACCCCCATATCCACCTTGATCCCTTCGGCGGATCCCTTATTGATCATCAAGGTATGAAACCAGGGGCCGGTCTCCCGTCCAATGACACTGGCGGCGATAAAGTGAAGCGGGGAGGATTGTTTAAACTCAAGGATGCGGCCCAAACGTCCGGCGAGTGCCTCTTGCTCGTTGAGCTGGTGAATCTTGCCCTGTAACTGCTCGATCTCTTTTTTCAAACGGGTGTTTTCTTGATGAAGACCAACGAGGAAGAAGTAGCCTTGGAAGGTTCCGCGAACGGCCCCGATCAGATTGTAGGTTCCTTCCTGCACAAAGTAGACGGTGGCGCCGGTGACGGACCCGATCCATTGGAGCGGTTTTTTATAAAGGCCCGCGAGAAGAATCAGCGCGAGAAGAGCGGCGGGGATAATGAAAACCAAAAATCGTTTATGGAAGTAAGCGTTTTTTATCTTGACCATTCCGACGCAATGGACACCTTTCTTAACAGATCCAAATCTTCCAAGACCTTTCCGGTTCCGTTGACGACGGTGGTGAGGGGATTCTCCACGAGGACAATCGGGAGGTTGGTTTCTTCCCGAAGCCGAACATCCAAGCCGCGCAGAATGGATCCCCCGCCCGTCAGCACAATACCGCGGTCCAAAATATCTCCGGCCAGCTCGGGCGGTGTGTTTTCCAGCGCGGTCTTGATGGTATTCACAATTGCGGAGATCGGATCGAGCAGCGCTTCTCGAACCTCTCCGTCATCAATCACCAGGGTCTTGGGCACCCCGGAAACAAAATCCCGTCCCTTAATCAACAGGGTCTTCTTCCCTTCGATGGGATAGGCCGAGCCGATTTCAATTTTAATCCGTTCAGCCATATGGTCGCCAATCAGGAGGTTGTGTTTCCGTTTCATGTAATTCACAATCGCATCGTCCATCTTGTCCCCCGCGACCTTCACCGATTCGGAGTAAACAATCCCGGCCAATGAGATCACGGCCACGTCGGTGGTTCCTCCGCCAATATCCACAACCATGTTTCCAGAAGGTTCGGAGATCGGAAGACCCGCGCCGATGGCTGCGGCCATCGGCTCTTCAATCAGATAGACCTCTCGTGATCCGGCCAGTTCCGCGGAATCCCGAACGGCGCGTTGCTCCACCTGCGTAATTCGCGACGGCACACAAATCGCGACACGGGGCCGGATAAAGGTGTTTCGATGATGGGCCTTTCGGATAAAATGGCTCAACATTTTTTCAGCAATTTCAAAGTCGGCAATGACCCCGTCTCGCATCGGGCGGATGGCCATGATGTTCCCCGGTGTTCGACCCAGCATCCGTTTGGCCTCGGTTCCAATCGCGACAATCTTTCCCGATTTTCTTTCCACCGCGACTACGGAAGGCTCATTGATGACAATCCCTTCCCCTTTCATAAAAACGAGCGTGTTGGCGGTGCCTAAATCAATTGCCAAGTCTTGTGAGAACCACCCCAATACCCAATCGGCTAATCCCATATTCCCCTTATGTCCCTTTCCAATCCAATACAAATGTTTTGGCCAGTTCGTCACCGGCTCGAATGCCACGGGGATTTCCAATCATCAGAAACGATTCAAACGCGACAATCGCGAGGGTAACCAGCCAGCCGATTAACGGGAGATTGTAGAAAAGGAACGCGACGACGAACGGCGCGTTTCGTATAATCGAGGCGCGGAACGAGATGGGGCCATGGTGATCCATCGTCATAATTTTAAGCCCGATTAACCGTTTTCCAATACTTCCCCCTCCGACCCCATCGGCAAGCAGCAGATAGACCACGCCGATCAAGAAGCTCACTTTAAGCGGTATTTCATACAGAATGGCCACGACAAGGAAATCCAGAAATTTTGCGATGAAACGATTAAACAGGCTGGCCCGGGGTGCTACCCAAGAGGTTTCAATTCGCTCGCTTGGCTCGATAAACAAAAGGACTTCCCTTTTCTGGGGCAGCTCTCAAACCTACTGCGCACCCCAATTGCCGCGTTACCCGGTGCTCGGAATCCTCATGTACATGGTGTACATTGCGGTTCCTGCGCTCCGTGCGCCTTGCACTTGGGTTGCTCATGACGGTTTTAGAGGTGCCCCTTATGACAAGAGGCTTATTCCAATCGCACCCGCTTGGTTACTCCTCCGCTTTCACGACCTCTACCTTGACCTGCGTGGTCACATCGTGCGGCATTTTCACGGTCACGAACGAGGAACCGAGCTCTTTGATCGGCTGGTCTAGAAGGACGTGGTGGCGATCCATTTCAATCCCCTGCGCAATGATTGCGTTGGTAATATCGCGTGCCGATACGGAGCCAAAGAGATGTCCTTCTTCGTTGACCTGCACCGGCAGGGTAATGGTCAGGGCCGTCATCTTTTTCGCGATCTCCTCCGCCGCGACCCGTTCCTTTTTAATTTTATCCGCGATGACCTTTTTGGTATGTTCCAGGGCCTTCACGTTTCGGGGCAGGGTTAAAAGCCCCAATCCTTTCGGAAGGAGATAGTTTCGGGCATACCCATCGGCCACCTCCACAATGTCCCCCATCTTACCGACCCGTTCTACGGTTTCTTTCAAAATCACTTTCATCTTCATGCTCCTTTCGTTTTTATTTTATTTTCCCTGCCCTCGCCCTCCCTCGCAAAGGGGAAAGGGGAGCGGTGTCCCCGCCCTTCATGGGGCCATATCATAACGTATAACCCCTCGTAAAGTCTTTAACTTAATCGGTAGTGACTCTTTTTGAAAAATAATCTGCCATTCCGGCAATTTTTAAGCCGGAATGGGGTTTCGAATCGTTGAATCAGGTCGGCCCCGCCCACCGCCAGTCGAACCCCTTGCCGATCGTGCACACATCCCTTTCTAAAGAATTGTTCGGGATAACCAAAAGGCATTCGCATGTTTGGCTAAGCCGAACTCGCTCGCACAGGGCTTTCAGGACGCCGTGATCTACACTCGGCTAAGAAAATTCTCCAGAACGAATATCTTACGCATGCGAAATGGCAAGGGGCTTTCGGCCAGCGCAATAGCCTTCATGTTTTCCATTTCCGATAAAAACCAGGGATCTTTGCAAGCCGGAATATTTCCAATCCATTCGGGACAAGGGATACCCAGCTCGTCGCAGAGGCATTCCACCGCACCCGCCAGGAGCGCATCGGTTTTTCCATTGCCCAAAGAAAAAGGCTCCTGAAGGGCAGAAGGGTCTTTGTAATAACGAAAGTCATCGACAAAATCCATTAAATGGATCAACCTGTTTTTTACGTCAGACTCCATCCGTTCTTTCACGCTTTTGAGAGTAATCATTTGTTCTCAAATAATTCCTCGATAAAAAATTGGGTGGCCGGTTTGATTTGTCGATGGGGGTAATATTTTTCAAGCACAGAAAAAACCTCTTGTGCGTTTTGAATCTTCAGCCGTTCGATCAGGAACAGGATATCCCCTTTATCCATCGCATCCACCCTTGCAGACAGGGTTTTCATTGCCAGGAGATAATCCGGTTCGGGCGTATAGATCTTGAGGTTGGAAAAGTTAAAAAAAATCTTTTTCGGATGAGGAACCACAAAACCCTTTACCGCGTCATTCAGCCAGTCCTCCCTTAAATTTTGTTTTACCGCGACTTTTTGGGCCGCCTCTCTTATTTGGCGCGCCGGCTTAAAAATGGCATCCACGTCTTTCGTGCTCGGACGGGCATCATACACCAGGCACAGGACGGCCCCACCATAAAGACAGACCTCCCCCGTGACCCGCATTAAATACAATTCATGATTGAGCGCCTGAAGATGGGTCTTTATTTCTTCTTTTTCCAAATCGACATCC
>CAZSME010000043.1:0-9259 GCA_964607665.1 uncultured Nitrospirota bacterium
TTGGGATGAAAGCGATTCGTGCGGCCCGGCTCACGAGACGCCCCTGCTCGGCGGTGCGGCACCCCTCCCCTGCGGGATAAACATGACCATGCTCTTCCCGCAGAAAAACGTTTCGTTGACCGGAGCGGTATCGCGTGAGAAACCGTATCCGTTTTCATTTGAAACGCGGTTCGACCAATTAGAAATCGATCCCTTTTTAAAAGACCGGCTGCCCGCTTCTCTCACAGGCCTTCTCCTTCAAGCAGGCGGAGCGATTTCAGGGCATGGAACCTTTTCTCAACTCGACCAGATCAATCTTACCGGACGACTGACCCAGCTTTCTGCCCGGATGGAAAAATACGCGCTGGCCAACGACGGGCCGGTTACGTTTCGCGTGAACGAAGGGACCATTGCATTGGAAACCGCCACATTCAAAGGAGAGAACGCGGTCTTTAGCCTTGCAGGCGGTTTGACACCGCTTAAGAAATGGGGTCTCAATCTAAAAGGCGATGCCGACCTTGACCTTCTTTCCCTTTTTACGCACAAAATTCGTTCCGGAACAGGACGTGCCCACCTTGATATTCGAATCACGGAAGATTGGAAAGACCCGCGCATTTCCGGACTGCTTTCCCTGCAGGATGGCGCCCTTCGTATCGGAGAGATGGCCCAGCCGGTTACGATCGATTCCTTATCCGTGGTCTTTAACAAACGGCTTCTGATTCTGGAACGAGTCGAGGGGAGGCTGGGACGGGGGCGAGTCGTTGGCGAGGGGAAGATGGTTCTTTCGGGCTTCGACTTCTCCACATTTGGATTTCAGTTCGACCTTTTTGGTATGCCCATCGATTTTCTGCGTGACTTCCCACTGGTGGCAGACGGGACCCTTCTGTTTCAGGGGGATGCCAATGGACAACAGCTCGGAGGGGAGGTGCATCTCGTAAAAGGGGCCTATGAAAACCGGATCGACCTTCGTGACCTCGTGAGACGATGGCGGGAGAGACAGGAAGAGCCCTTGCCCCTGGAAATCCCCATTATTGGAGCCACACGGCTTAATATCCACCTATACGGAAAAGACAATATCGTTATTCGGAACAACGTGGCCAAGGTGCCTCTGGACGTTGATCTTTTGATGAAGGGGACATTGGAAAAACCACTTCTTTTTGGTCAGATCGATCTTCCAAGCGGTCTGTTCTATTTCAGGGCAAACGAATTTAAGGTCACATCGGGAACCGTGCAGTTCCTGGACCCGGAAAAGATCGATCCGGTATTTGATATTCGAGGACGATCCAAAGTGCAGGGCTACGCGGTGGATATGAGTCTTGTCGGAACAATCTCCCAGTCGAACCTTACGCTGACCGCATTTCCCTCCCTGTCGCAACCCGATATTCTTTCGCTGCTTGCGGTGGGGAAAATCACTTCGGAAATTACCCAGGCCGGGGATGAGGCCGCGACATTTATCGTCGCGGATGTGGTGTCGGGATATCTTGCCGAGCCGGTAAAAGAGTGGACCGGCTTTGACCGTATCTCAGTCGGCGCCTCGCCGAAGTCCTCTAAAAACACGCTGGTTTCTGCCGAAAAGAGGGTGCTAAACGAAAAACTTCTGGTCGTCTATTCCACTGCGATTGACGCCTCGGAAGAACAACGGATTCAGGTTTTTTATGATCTGAGAAAAAACACTTCCCTGGTGGGAGAACGGGACGAAAATGGCCGGATAGGAGGAGACCTCAAATTTCGTTTCGAATTCGAATAATCGTTCTTATCCTTTGCCTTCTTCCCATTGCATTGGGAGCAGCCGATTGGGAAGGACAGATCATTGGAAACGTTGAGATCAAGGGAGCGCCGGACGCGTCTCTGCTCCAAACGGCCGGTCTCGTTATTGGGACACCGTATCAAACGCGGACCCTTCGTGAGGCGATTGAACGGCTTTACAAAACAGGAAAAGTACGATCGGTTGCGGTCGAGATCACCCCTTTTTTTGGCAACACAATCACCGTGACCTTTGTCGTCTCGGAAAAGCGGGCCATTGCCGCAATTTCTTCCTCCGGACAAAACAACTTTTCTGAGGCGGAGATTCACGCGGCATTGGGATTTACACCCGGCAAAACCGTTGATGAGGCCACGTGGAACGAGCGGTTATCGGCGCTTCGGTCGCTCTATCATCGCGAGGGATATTTCCATGTAGAATTCGAAAGTCAGTTTCAGCCGCTTCTTTCCGATCCCCTTAAAGTAGAGGTCTTCCTGAAGATCAAAGAAGGAAATCGGGCCCGCATTAAAAAAATCGCGTTCACCGGAAACCGTTTTTTTTCCGATCTCGTGCTCAATCTCTTGGTGCAATCGAAACCCCCTGAATATTTCAGCACGAAACGATTGGAGGACGATGTGGCACGATTGCGTGCGTTTTACAAAAAGAGGGGATATCCCATGGCCCGTTTCGGCCCGCCGAAGATCGACTTTTTGCCGGAAACCAATGAAATCGGTCTGACCCTGCCGGTCTCCGCCTCAACGAGAATCGATCTTTTTTTTCATGCGCCGCCCGGCGCGTTCCCCTTCAAACTTCCGGATCTCCCAACTCTCCCTCCCCTTCTCACGACCCTCCCCGATCTACCGGATCTTCCCCCTCTTCTCACCCTCCCTCGCTTTGGCCCACCGGGGATAGAACAGTTGGAGCAGTTCGTACAAATCAGTGAGGAACGGGGGGACGACCGCACCGTTTTGGAGGAGGCCGCGCGAGAGATCGAGGCGTTCTATCACGCACAGGGATACCCCTTTGTCACGATTCGTGTCGAGACAAAGCCGGTTCCTGATGAGGGAAGGACGGAGGTACATTTTACGATTGATCATGTAGTCCGGGCCCGCATTCGCGCCATTGTGTTTGAGGGGAATACCGCCTTCCCCCCAAAAAGATTGCGTAAACTCATTAAGTTAAAGCAGGAGGGGATTTTTACGAAAACCCGTTTTACAAAGGAGCAGCTTCAGGACGACCGGAATAACCTGATCGCCTTCTACGAACGGGAGGGATTCCAAAACGCGCGGATCACACCGGATATCCGTTTTGATCAAGAGAAGAAATGGGCCACCCTGACCTTTCATATTGAAGAGGGCGCGCAAACCCGAATCGGATCCCTGGCCATGAAGGGGATCGACCGGCTCACCGAAGAACACCTGAAAGAGGCGATATCGCTTCGCCCGAACAATCCGTACAATAAAGGGGTGGTTCGGGAAGGGGCCCGGCAGATTCTCACCGCCTATTCCCGACAAGGTTATATCGATGCCAGGGTGGACTCCGACGTCACCTTCTCGGAGGATCAAACACGAGCCAACATTCAATATCAGGTCATTGAAGGGGATCAGGTCTTTCTCGGATCGTTATCTCTGAAAGGAAATATTAAAACAAAAGACGAATTTCTGTTGCGAGAGATGATGATTCAAATCGGAGACCCTTACGATTACGAAAAGATATTAAAAAGCCAGCAGCGATTAAGCCAAACGGGCCTTTTCGGTGGAATCCGTTTTGATCCGGCGCGCAACCCCAATGATCCCCGACGGCAGGATATGACATTGACCGTTGTCGAACGTCCTCGCATGGCGCTGGAAGTGGGGCCCGGGTATTTAGACGAGGTTGGGGTTCGCGGCACATTAGAGTTGAGCCATCGAAACCTTTTTGGAACCGGTCGAAAGGTCAGTGCGCGGGCGGAGGGAAGTCCGGTGGAACAAAAATATAGCTTAAATTATAAGGAGCCACGGATATTCTCGTACGACATTGATGCCACACTGGGGACAACCTATTTCTTTACCGAACGAGCATCGTTTGATGAAGAGACCTTTCTGGGAACCATTGGGATCGAGAAAAAACTGTCTCCGAAACTGAAGGGGGCATTGTCTTACCAATACGAGACAACGGAGACCAGCAATGTTCGCTCGGAAACAAGGCTGACGGCAAACGATGAAGGAAGGCTTGTCATTGGCAGTATTAATCCTTCACTCATCCACGATACCCGGGATGATCCCTTTCATCCGAAAACCGGCACAATCCACGGGATCACGTTGCGAAACGCCGCGCAGGTCTTCGGATCCAATGTTCAGTTCGTCAAGATGAGTTATCAGGGCAGCACCTTTCGTTCCCCAACCGCACGGATCACGTTGGCGTTTTCAACGCGGGTGGGCGTGGCACGGCAATTTGGAGAAACAACGATCATCCCCCTTCGCGAACGTTTTTTCCTCGGAGGACGAAGCACGGTTCGCGGCTATCGGCAGGATCAGCTTGGGATCGAAGGGGAAACGCGGATCAATGGACGATCCACCGGAGGAAACGCGATGCTGATTTTTAATGAGGAGCTTCGGCTCTCCGTGATTAAATCGTTTGGAATGGTTTTCTTTATGGATCATGGAAACGTCTGGAGCGAGTTGGATGATATTACCTTTGGTGAAATGAAATCCACAATCGGCATCGGCTTGCGGTATAATACCCCCGTTGGCCCGTTTCGACTCGATCAAGGGTATAAGCTTGATCGAGAGGATGGGGAATCAGCCTCCGAACTTCACTTTACGTTGGGACATACCTTTTGATGCGTATCGGAATCATCCTGCTTTTGTTCTATGCCCTTTTTTTCTCTCCTTCTTCTGCCTGGGCCGAACCACACATTGAAGCCCTCGAGATCGACATTGCCAATGCCGAGATCTTCGTCTCATATAAACTGGCCAGGGGATTCAGTCGCGAAACCAAAAGAGATATTCATGATGGAATTGAAAAAACGTTTTATCACTATATTGTATTGACCTTAAAGCATGAGGAATGGTTCGACGAAGAGATCACATCCCAGACGCTTCTCCATACGGTGAAATACGATACGATCAAAAAGGTCTATACCGTCCGTCGACAAAACGGGCAGGAGATTCAGGAACAGGTCACGGATCATTGGAATGAGATGGAGGCGTGGGTCGCAAACGTAGAGAAGATTTACCTCGCCCCAATCTCGCTCCTGAAACCCGATCGCCGCTATTTCGCACGGGTCAAGGCACAGATGCGGGTCTCGCACGTCCCGCTCTATTTAGATCGCTTTCTCTTTTTTATCCCCTTTCTCGAATTGAATACCCCATGGAAACAGTCCCGCTCCATTTACAGCACGGAAGGTCATTAACCATGGCGCCCAAACAAAAAAGAAATGTGCAACCGGTGATGATTACCGGATTTTTTTTAGCCCTTTCGCTCTCACTCACCCTGCTGATCTTTCAGGGGATTGATCCGGCGCCGCTGGTCTCAACCAATATCCTGCTTTTGACGCTGATCAACGTGAATATCACCCTCGTTGTGGTGCTCGTCCTGCTGCTCTCCCGAAACGTAATTAAGTTTTTCTTTGAACGACGGCAAAAATCGGTTCGATTTAAAACCCGCTTAATTGCGGCGTTCGTGGGTCTTTCCCTGATTCCCGCTGTGCTTCTTTTTGTTGTCGCCTCCGGGCTTTTAACCAGCAGCATTGAAAACTGGTTTTCAATTCAGGTCGAACGCTCCTTAAACGACTCCCTTGAGATCGCGCAACGTTATTATCATCAGACACAGGAGACAACAAAACAGGCTTCAACGCAAATCGCCCAAGCGTTACAGGATCAGGCCTTTTTTAACAACGATCCGATTCGGATACAAACATTCCTCAAGAAAAAACGGGACGAATATCAGATCGAGGCGATTCATCTCACGACCCCGGATAAAACCCTATTGGCCTCCACAGACCCGAAGGAGGAACGGGGTCTCCCTTTCCCTATGGATTCCGATCTTTTTAAAAAGGCCGCCGCTTCCCCCATAACCATGACACAAGAAAGCGAAAAGGGAGAGATGATTCGTGCCCTTTCTTCCGTTCAAGCCCCAGGCGAAACGGGAGCCGTTCTGGTTGTCGACTACCTGATTCCCACCCCTCTTGTCGAAACAATGGAACGAATCAAGAGTGAATCGGAAGAATATAAGCAGTTAAAGGCATTCAAGAATCCGATCAAGGGGAGCTATCTGCTTTCCTTTTTTATCGTTGTTCTGCTGATCCTCTTTTCGGCAACCTGGTTCGCGGTCTATCTTGCGCGTGGCATTACGGTTCCAATCGACAAGTTGGTGGAGGGGACCGCGGCGGTGGCCCACGGCGATCTCGATTTTCAGATTGATCTTGACGCCCGGGACGAGTTTGGCGCGTTGGTGGCTTCATTTAATAAGATGACACACGACTTAAAGCAAAGCCGTGAAGAACGGATACGGGCGCAAAAGCTCGCCACATGGCAAGAGGTCGCACTTCAGATGGCCCATGATATTAAAAATCCGCTGACACCGATTCAGTTGTCCACCGAACGATTACGGAAAAAACATGCCGAAAAGGCGCCGGACTTTGATGCCGTCTTTGATCAATCGACTCAGATTATTATCAACGAGGTGCAAGGGCTAACCGCGTTGGTCAACGAATTTTCGAACTTTGCCCGTCTGCCATTGCCCCATCGCGTGTCTCAAAGGATCGAGCCGATCTTACAAGAGGTGCTGCTGCTTTACCAGTCCGGACACAAAGATATTTCGTTTAACGCAGCGTTCGATGAGAAAACACCGCCGCTCTTAATCGATCGGGACCAGATTAAACGGGCCTTTGTAAATCTGTTTGAAAATGCGGTCGAGGCAATACCCCAAAACGGCAGCGACTCCCCCGCTCTACAGGGTCGAGGCGAAATAGGCCTCTCCACCCGCTATGATGAAGCGGCCAAGCAGGTCTCGATTACGGTTTCCGATACGGGAGAAGGGATCGCGCCCGACGATATCGACAAGCTCTTTCTCCCTTACTTTTCAAGGAAGAAGCGGGGAACCGGACTGGGGCTGGCGATTGTGCACCGGATTGTATTGGATCACGGCGGCCATATTTCCGTCGCGCCGCGAACACGGAAAGGGACAACCTTTACAATCGTGTTGCCTGCCGCGGGCTGATGGCCGCGGTTATTTTTTTAATTGCCGCGCCCACAACGGAAAGCATTTTGATCAGCTCCTGTTTGGAGATCGAAAGCGGAGGCATCAGGACAATGATATTTCCCAATGGACGAAGCAGCACCCCGTTTCGTTTTGCCTCCTCGCAGACAGCCGTCCCCACCCGAAGGGTCAGGGGATAAGGGGTCTTGCGTTTTTTGTCCGCGACCAGTTCAATCCCAACCATAAATCCAATCTGTCGTATCTCCCCCACATGAGACCATCGCTTCCACCGCGCCAGCTCTTTTTTTAGGCCGGTTATTTTTTGTGCAAGTTTCGTTAAGACCTTTTCCTTTTTGAAAATATTCAGATTGGCAACCCCCGCGGCACACCCCAGCGGATTTCCAGTATAACTGTGGCCGTGAAAAAATGTTTTGAATTCCGAATAGTCGCCCAGAAAACGATCGTAAATCGCCTGTGTGGTTAATGTCGCGGCCAATGGCAAATAACCACCGGTGATCCCCTTGGCGAGCGCCATGATATCCGGCGAAACCGATTCGTGTTCCGACGCGAACATCTTCCCGGTCCTTCCGAAACCGGTCGCTACTTCATCCGCGATCAGTAAGATATGATATCGGGTACAAAGGTCCCGAACCTTCTTGAGATGACCCGGGGGGGCGGTGATCATCCCCGCCGCCGCCTGAACAGACGGCTCAATCACTAATCCGGCCACCTCGTGATGATGGGCCGCGATCACCCGTTCGACTTCATCGACACAGGCCATCTGACAAGAAGGGTAGGTCAATGAAAGGGGACACCGATAACAGTACGGGGCCGGCACCTTGATCGTTTCAAAAAGGAGAGGCCGATAGAACTCATGAAAAAGCGCGATCCCGCCCAATGAAACCGATCCAACCGTATCGCCATGATAGGCATGGGAAAAAGAGATGAACTTTCTTTTTTCGGCACGACCCTGATGTTTCCAGAAACCAAACGCCAGTTTGAGCGCGACTTCCACTGCAGTCGACCCGTTATCCGAATAAAAAACTTTGGTGAGACCGGGCGGCGCAATCGCAATCAACCGTTCGGCCAACTGGATGGAAGGGCGATTCGCAAGCCCTAGTAACGTCGAGTGGGCGATCTTTTTAATTTGAGCAATGATCGCCTGATCAATCGCCTTCTTTCGGTGCCCATGAAGATTAACCCAGAGGGATGAAGATCCATCGAGATATTTTTTGCCCGTTGCATCTTTGAGATAGACCCCGTTTCCCTCAACGATAATCGTCGGAGGCGTTTTCTCCCACTCCTTCATCTGTGTAAAAGGATGCCAGATGAATCGTTGATCTTTTTCGGCCCAACGGGTCATGGCGGAATCCCGCCCTTTATGGTATGAAGGATTGTTCCTTTTGTGCCGGCAATCCATCCGACCTCTTTGTCAGCGAAGAAGGGGCTGATGAGGAATTCGATTGTTCCGGAGGTCTGCTGTGTCCATGTGCCTCCCCCGTCCGATGTGCGCAGAATCGTTCCCGACGCGCCCACCACCCAGCCCATTCGCTCATCAATAAAGAAAAGGCCCGGCAGAAAAACCGGAACACCGGACGGTTGAACGACCCAATGTTGCCCGCTGTCTTTCGTATGTAGAATCATTCCGTTTGCGCCAACAGCCCAGCCGGTCTGATCATTCACAAAAAAGAGCCGTTGAATATCCTGAACCACACCCGTCTTCTGAAGCGTCCAGTGAGCGCCGCCGTCCTGGGTATAAAAGATCGTTCCGGCATCGCCGGTGACCCATCCCCGATCGGGAGAGATAAAAAAGACGGAGGTGAACGTTCCTCGAAATGGAAGGGCCGTTATGCTCCAGCTCTGGCCGCCATCTTCCGTAGAAATCAACGTGCCTTTTGTGCCGGTGACAAAGCCGCGTTTCGGGCTGATAAAAAAGAGGCCGGTCAGATCCTTTTTCCGACGACTTCCGGGAGAGAGATTGTCGGTCTTCTGTAATGTCCAACGGATTCCCGCATTGGCCGTATGCAGAATTGTTTCGGCGTCTCCAACGGCCCACCCCTCTTTTGAATCGACAAAAAAAATGGAGACCAAGAGTCGGTCGGTACCGGTTTTCTGCGGCGCCCAGTGGGCCCCGCCATCGTTTGTATGCAGCACAACCCCATTATTCCCAGAAATCCAGCCGGTTTTCGTATCCAAAAAGAAAATCCCCCCCAACGATCCGGGGACACCGCTTTCTTGTTTTTTCCAACTGCTGGGGGGAAGGGGGGTAGACGGCTCATCAAAAACGGGGGCTTCACAGGCCGCTAAAAAAATGGCCATGATCCAGACCGACACACGTAACATACGATTTCGCATTTT
>CAZSME010000044.1:0-3039 GCA_964607665.1 uncultured Nitrospirota bacterium
ATAGCCGCATCCCGTAGCGCGACAGACGATGCCCGAACGACCTTTCTCAACCAAAAATGGGGCCTTACACAACGGGCAGGGACGCGGAATGGGGCGATCCCAGAGCGCAAACGTGCAGGTGGGATAGTTCGAACAACTGAAGAAGAGCTT
Organism: uncultured Nitrospirota bacterium; assembly: GCA_964607665.1. Lineage (GTDB taxonomy): Bacteria > Nitrospirota > Nitrospiria > SBBL01 > SBBA01 > CAZSME01. The sequence continues at coordinate 151 of CAZSME010000044.1, forward strand.
GCCCCGTTTGGATTGCTTCTCAACCAATGCACCGCCGCAGTTTTCTTCCGGACAGGGCACGCCGGTTGAAATCGCCTGTGTGGTTTTGCATTCCGGATAGCCCGAACAGGCGAGGAAATGGCCGAACCGGCCCCGCTTTTTGACCATCGGCTTTCCGCATTTTTTACAAACCTCATGGGTCACCTCCGCAACTTCAACGGCAACCGTTCCGCCTTCTCCCGTCCCTTCCTTCGCAAGCTCCTTTGTGTTTTTACATTCGGGATACCCGGTGCAGGCCATAAAACGGCCAAACCGGCCCCACTTGATCACCATCGGCTTTCCACATTTTTCGCAGACCTGATCGGTGGGGGTCTCCTCTTTTTTCAGATCCGGCATCTGGGTCACCGCCTGATCCAGGCTTTTGGAGAACGGCTCGTAGAACTCCTTTACGGTTTCCACCCAGTCCAGTTCCCCCTCCTCCACTCGGTCCAGTTCTTCTTCCATCCGAGCGGTAAACGCAACATCCACGACTTCCGAAAAATGGGCGACCAGCAGTTTATTGACCATCTGCCCCAACGTTGTGGGATAAAACCGGTTCTCCTTTTTTTCAACATATTTCCTGTCCTGAATCGTCGAGATGATTGCCGCGTAGGTGCTCGGACGACCGATACCCAACTCTTCAAGATCGCGAATCAATAACGCTTCATTATAACGAGGCGGCGGCTGCGTAAAGTGCTGCTTCGGGTTAAAGCCCAGAGATTGCAGTGACTCCCCCACTTCTAACCGTGGTAACCGCTTTTCCCCCTCCAATCCCGCATCTTCTTCGCTCACATCTTTTTTATCTTCATTGCCCTCCAGATAAATCACGGTGAACCCCGGAAACTTCACCACCGATCCGGTCGCACGAAACAAGAAGTCCCCGACGCTAATATCCACACGGGTCACATCCAAAATAGCGGGATTCATTTGACTGGCAACAAAACGGTTCCAGATCAGCTTATAAAGCAGATATTGATCCGGCTCCAAGTCCGCCTTGATTCGATCCGGCTCACGCGCAACCCCCGTCGGTCGGATCGCCTCATGCGCCTCCTGCGCCCTCTTCTTGCTACGATAAACAGGACCGACGGCGGGCCGATAGTCCCGTCCATATTTCGTCTCGATCCAATCCAGAGTCTCCCGTTGAAAATCGGGTGAGACCCGTACCGAATCGGTTCGCATATAGGTAATGAGCCCGACCGCGCCTTCTCCGGAAACGCTCACCCCCTCATAGAGTTGCTGCGCTAACACCATTGTCTTTTTCGATGTAAAGCCGAGCTTGCGTGCCGCGTCCTGCTGCAGACTGCTTGTCGTAAAGGGAGGGGCGGCATTTTTCTTTCGCTCCTTCGTCTCGATTTTTGAAACAATAAACGGGAGCGTTTCGATCTGCCGTAAAATCGCCTGACTCTCGGCCTCGTTATGGATTTCGAGCGCGACGCCGTTTTTCTGAATCAGCTGCGCGACAAATGCCGGCGGATTCTTCCCCTGCAGCTTCGCGTCAATGCTCCAGTACTCTTGCGGAACAAAGGCCAAAACCTCCTGCTCGCGTTCACAGATCACCCGAACAGCCACCGACTGCACGCGGCCCGCCGAGAGGCCGTACTGCACCTTTTTCCAAAGCAGCGGACTGATCTTGTAACCGACGATTCGATCCAACACCCGTCGGGCCTGCTGCGCGTTAACTTTTTTAAGATCGATCACCGACGGGGAGGCCATCGCCTCCCGCACCCCCTTTTCGGTAATCTCGTGCAGCAACACCCGGTAAAGATCGCGCGGCTTTAACTCCTCCGCGATATGCCACGCAATCGCCTCCCCCTCCCGATCGGGATCGGGCGCAAGATAGACCCGATCGGCCTCAGACGCCGCTTTCTTAATCTCGGATATGACCTTTGTCTTTCCCTTGATCGCGATATATTCCGGCTCGAAGTTCCGCTCAACATCAATCCCGAACCGCGACTTGGGAAGGTCGCGGATATGCCCGACGGAGGCGATCACCCGAAACCCCTTTCCCAGATATTTGGTCAGGGTCTTGGCCTTCGTTGGGGATTCGACAATGAGCAAGTCCGTCCCGGTTTTTTTGGCGCTCTTAACGACCTTCTTCTTTTTCTCTACCATGGCCTATACCTTAACATAAAACTGCCCCGCGGCCTGTCGTACAACCCCTTTTAATTCAAGCTCCAAAAGCCGATAGGAGACCCTTGACGGGTCCCATGACAACGCCTCGATTATGGTATCAATATGTTTCGGCTCCCGTGAAAGAACACGATAGAGCGTCTCTTCCTCCCCCACGAGATGAGGCGGATTCACGGTAGACCGACCATCCTCCGAAACCATCGTGGGCGTAGAGGAAGACGATGCGATTTCATTCTTGGCCATCGTCTGTTCGCTCCTGCGGGTGAGAAGTTGTGGCAATAACTCCTCCAGAATATCCGCGACATCTTCCACCAGTTTCGCGCCCGATCGAATCAACGCATGTGTCCCTTTTGAGCTTTCGACGAGAATCGATCCGGGAACGGCGAAGACCTCTCTCCCCTGTTCCACAGCCGCGCGCGCGGTAATAAGCGACCCGCTCTGTTGCGAGGCCTCAATCACCACGCATCCCAACGAAAGGCCGCTGATGATTCGATTTCGCCTTGGAAAGTTGTGCGGCTCGGGAGACGTCCCCATTGGAAATTCGGAAAGAATCACCCCCTGCTCCATAATTTCGTGATACAATTTCCGATGTTCCGGCGGATAGATACAGTCGATCCCGCACCCCAGCACGGCCCATGTTTTTCCTCCCGCGGCCAACGCGGCGCGATGGGCTGTGGCATCGATCCCGCGCGCAAAACCGCTGACCACCGTGATCCCGGCCCGCGCCAGTCCACCGGCAAT
>CAZSME010000044.1:3139-8887 GCA_964607665.1 uncultured Nitrospirota bacterium
TCAATGATTTTAACCAGCGAGGATCCAACAATGATACCGTCGGCCACATGCGCGATCGCACGCGCCTCCTCCTCGGAGGCAATCCCAAAGCCTGCGGCAACAGGAATCCGAGTCATTGCTTTAATCTTCTCGATTTGCTCCGTAACGGACCTCACCTCTTTAATCGTCGCGCCGGTTACGCCGGTTAACGAGACATAATAAATAAAACCCCCTCCCCCTCCCCCACTTCCACACGCGCTCACAATTTGATTGACCCGTTCCATCGGTGTGGTCGGCGCAATGATAAAGATCAGGTGAATTAAATGCCGGCGACTGACCTTCAAAAACGGTTGGGCCTCTTCCAATGGGAGATCCGGAATGATCACGCCATCCAGTTGCGCCTCGCGCGCTGCCCTGAAAAACGGCTCAACCCCCATCGCAAGAATTGGGTTTAAGTAGGTCATCAAAATAATCGGGATACGGGATCGCTTTCGAAGCGCCATCACAAGGTCGAGTATCGCTTTTAGGGTCACACCCTGACGCAGCGCCCGTTCCGCCGCTTTTTGGATCGTTGGCCCGTCCGCGACCGGATCGGAAAACGGCACGCCCAATTCGATTAAATCGGCCCCGGACTTTTCCAATTCCAGCACAATTTTTTCGGTCTCGATCAGGCTGGGGTCGCCGGCCATCACGTAAGGAATCAGCGCCTTTTGCTTTTTCGCCAACAACTGATTGAATCGACTTTTAATCCGGCTCATCGGTTACAATAACCCCCTTAATCCCCCTTTGAAAAAGGGGGAGACAAAAGATCAGCCCCTCATTAAAATCCCCCCCTTTTCTAAAGGGGGGGTAGGGGGGTTGCCGCCACCACATCGACATCTTTATCGCCTCGACCGGAAAGATTCACGATAACAATCTCCTCTTTTTTGAATGACGGAGCAATCTCCACTAAGTACGCAATCGCATGTGCCGATTCCAATGCGGGCAAAATCCCCTCTGTTTTCGCGAGAAGATGAAACGCCGAAAGCGCGGCCTCATCGGTGACAGAGGCGTATTCGATCCGTTTCATATCCCGATAGTAACTGTGTTCCGGACCGACGGCGGCATAATCGAGTCCCGCAGAGATCGAATGGGTGGTTTGAATCTGGCCATTCGGGTCCTGAAGCAGAACCGTCATTGTTCCTTGCAGCACACCGACCGATCCGGTGGCCATTCTCGCCGCGTGCTTGCCGCTGGCAATCCCCATTCCGCCCGCTTCCACACCGATCATCCGAACCGATCTGGAAAGAAACGGATAGAAAAGGCCGATGGAATTACTGCCGCCACCCACGCAGGCGATCAGGCAATCGGGCAGACGACCCGTGTCGCGCAAAATCTGCGAACAGGCCTCCATGCCGATCACCGACTGAAAATCGCGCACCATCATCGGATAAGGATGCGGCCCCAACACCGATCCTAAAATATAATGGGTATCGGCAACGTGGGTCGTCCAGTCGCGCATCGCTTCACTAATCGCATCTTTCAGCGTTCGGCTTCCGGAGTTAACGCCGGTGACCTTCGCCCCCAAGAGACGCATCCGAACCACGTTCAACGCCTGCCGCGCCATATCGTCCGTTCCCATATAGATTTCGCACGAAAGACCTAACCGGGCCGCGACGGTCGCCACCGCCACGCCATGCTGTCCCGCGCCGGTCTCCGCGATCACCCGTTTCTTCCCCATTTTTTTAGCGAGCAGGACCTGTCCCATTGTATTGTTAATTTTATGCGCGCCGGTATGGCACAGGTCTTCGCGTTTAAGATAAACGTTCACGCCGTTTAACACCTCCGAAAGGCGTTTTGCGAAATAAAGCGGTGTGGGGCGGCCCACATAGTTTTTCAACGCGTCGGAAAGCTCCTTCTTAAAGAGCGGGTCTTTTTTGGCCGCAAGATAGGCGCTTTCTAACTCAAGCAGGGCCGGCATGAGTGTTTCCGGAACATAACGCCCTCCATACGATCCAAACCGCCCTTTTTTATTTGGAACAGAAATCATACGTTCGTTCTCGTTTTAAGTGGGCCCTCCGCCCGCAATATCAGGCAACCTTCTTTTTGAGTGAGACGGAAAGAGGCTCCCGTGCATCGAGAGCGCTTACCTTGAGAATGGAAAAACCTAAGACGTTTCCTCTCTCATCAACCTTTTCCATGACCGCATCGTTCTCTGTTTCCTTAAAGTAACCCTTCTTTTTGTCAAAAAGAACTTCGAGGTAATCCCCTTCTTTGTCATACCATACCACTACTTCTTCTCCCATAATATTTCTCCTCTCTTTACCGTGTCTGTGTAATACGCGGTTATAATAAAAGGGTCGTCCGTCGCCCCCTTCACTATAACACAAAGGAATTTTCGGGATACGGGAGTAGACCGATACTCCTTGTAAAACAGATCAACGGCGCGATCCGTTTGCGATCGCACGATTCGGTCAGGCTGTGCAAGCGTTTCGGTAATGCGCTCAAATTGTCCTGCCATCTCAGGATGGGTTAACTCAAGGTGCTCGTGCCGTTCACTCGTTAAACGGATTGATCTTCCCTGGCTATCCTTTAAGTACTGCACGGGGCAAACGCCTCATTATGTTGTCTTCGCCGCCTCAATAAACCGTTTTAGTTTCGCGTGATCCTTGATCCCGGGTTCCCGCTCCACACCACTGGAAACATCCACCGCGTAGGGGTGAACCTTTGCGATCGCCTCCCGAACATTTTCCGGTGTCAGCCCGCCGGCCAAAATAATCGTGCCGACTTTTTTGACTTCTTCTGCCATCTCCCATCCCGTCCCGCCATGACTGCGATCCAACATATAGGCACGGACAGACGGGATCAATGCTTTTATATCCTTTGTTACCATCACTTGAATCGCCCGTTCTGAAAAAGCCTCGATAAGCGATCGAGAAAACCGTCCATGAAATTGAATCCAATCGATCCCGCATTCTGCAATGGCGTACCGCAATGCCTCTTCTGTTGCATCCGTAAAGACCCCAACCGTGCTCACAAACGGAGGGAGAGACGATATTATTTTGCGAATCTCGTTCGGCTGAATAAATCGGGGCGACGCTTTTGCAAAAATAAACCCCAACGCATCGGCACCGTATGCAATGGCCGCCTCGGCATCGCGAAGGTTCGTTATGCCGCAAATTTTAACCTTCACGTTTTGCCCAACAGTTCCCGCATTTTTTTGGGGATCGACTCCGACACCATAAACGTCTCGCCAATTAAAACCGCATCGATCCCGATTTCGTTCAGAAACCCGATATCGGCGCGCGACGTTATTCCGCTTTCACTGACCCAGGTCTTTCCTGCTCGCACATCGGGTGAGATCGCGTTTAGCAGACGTGACGTCGTCTGAATATCGGTTTGAAACGTTGTTAGGTTGCGGTTGTTTATCCCAATGATAGGGGCCCAGTCAAGTACCCCTTGCAGCTCCTGCGCCGTATGCACCTCCACTAACGCGGCTAACGAGAGATCGGAGGCCCGGTGAAAATAATCGATCGCCTGCTGTGGCGACAAGAGGGCGGCAATCAGTAAAATCGCATCGGCGCCATCAGCACGCGCCTCAAAAATCTGAAACTCATCCAGGATAAAATCTTTTTGCAAAATCGGCAGGGAGACGGCGGATCGCACCGCGTTAAGATAGGCGCGTTTCCCTAAAAAAAAATACTCCTCCGTTAAAACAGAAAGTGCAGACGCCCCCTCGCCTTCATATTCCCTTGCAATCTCGACCGGATCAAACTTTTCTCGTAGAATCCCTTTTGAGGGAGAGGCCTTTTTGATCTCCGCGATCAGACGGGGGGCGATATCGATTGGGGCGCCAATCGGTTTGCTAATTGCCTCTTGAAAAGGCCGGGTCGGCTCACTATCGGCAATCCGAGAACGCAGTTCCGAAAGGGCCTGCCGGCCTTTTCTCGCTAAAACCGTTTCTTTTTTGACCTTCAGGATTTCTTCAAGGAGGGTCACGTTCTTACCGATGGGTCATCTCGCAAAGGGCGGAAAGTTTATCCAACGCCTTTCCGGATCGAATCGATTCGTCCGCCAGAAGCACCGCCTCTTTTAGTGTCTTTGCAAATCCAACGGCAACCAGCGCCGGCGCCGCGTTCATCAGAACAATATCGCGCCGCGGCCCTTCTTCGCCCTTTAAGATGGAAAGTAAAACGGCCGCATTGGTCTCGGGGCCGCCGCCGGCCAGGTCATCCGGTTTTCCTTTGGGAAGACCCCATTCTTCCGGCTCGATAAAGTAAGAGGCGACACGCCCCTCTTTTCCTTCCGAAATCCGGCTTTTTCCGGTGATCGTAATTTCATCGAGTCCATCCATCCCATGGACAATAAAGCAGTGTTGTGATCCAAGATTGAGCAGGGCCTGCGCGAGCAGCTCGGTGAGATGCGGTGAAAAAACGCCCAGAAGCTGGATGGACGCCCCCGCGGGGTTGGTCAACGGCCCTAAAATATTGAACATTGTCCGAAGGCCGATCTCCTGACGCGGCGCGGCGGCATGTTTCATCGCGCCATGAAATAACGGGGCAAAAAGAAATCCAATCCCGATTTCGTTGATGCAGGCCTCCACCCGTTCCGCCGGAAGATCAATTTTAACACCCAACGCTTTTAAGACATCCGCGCTGCCGCACAACGACGAAATCGATCGGTTTCCATGTTTGGCAACAGTCACACCCGCGCCGGCTAAGACAAACGCGGTGGCCGTGGAGATGTTAAAGGTATGCATCTGGTCACCGCCCGTACCACAGGTATCCACGACCTTCGGATCGCCCACCCGGATTCGTGTCGCCTTCTCACGCATCACCCGCGCCGATCCGCAAATTTCCGAAACCGATTCCCCCTTCATTCGCAACGCGGTGACATAAGATGCAATCTGGGCCGGTGTCGCCGCCCCGTCCATGATCTCGCGCATCGTCTCTTCTGCTTCGGCCTCGGTCAGATCAACCCGTTCTACGACTTTCGCAATCGCCTCTTTAATCATGTTTTTTCGTCTCTCCTTATTCTAAATCTGTCATTCCGGCGTGCTTCTAGCCGGAATCCAGGGTTATGCCATTACGGGCAACTCTGGATTCCGGATAAAACATTTCCGGAATGACGACATGGCATTACTTTATTATCATGAGGTCGTTCATCGTCTCATCTTGAAGACAAATTAGAATTACTATCTTAAGAAATTCCGTAAAATATCTTTGCCCGCTTTGGTTAAGATCGACTCCGGATGAAACTGCACCCCTTCGACCGGATACGATCGATGCCGCACCCCCATCACCTCGTCGGCGTCGGTCCATGCGGAGATTTCCAAACTCTCCGGCATCGATTCTTTTCGTATCACCAACGAATGGTATCGCGTCGCCTCAAACGGACTGGGGATATCCCGATAAACGGTTTTCCCATCGTGGTGAATCATCGAGGTCTTCCCATGCATCAGTCGTTCGGCTCGAACCACTTCGCCGCCATAGGCCTCTCCAATCGCCTGATGCCCCAGACAAACCCCCAGAATCGGTATCGTTTGCCCAAACTGTTTAATCACCGAAACCGAAACGCCCGCCTCTTTGGGTGTACAGGGCCCCGGCGAGATCACAATCTTCGCGGGCCGCATCGCCTCAATCTCGGAAAGGGTAATGGCATCGTTCCGGTAGACCGCGAGCGATTGCCCCATCTCGCCCAAATACTGCACGAGGTTGTATGTAAACGAATCGTAATTGTCAATAACCAGAATCAAATTCTAACCTCCCCGCGGTCTTCCCGTCCACCCTT
>CAZSME010000045.1:0-3918 GCA_964607665.1 uncultured Nitrospirota bacterium
ATGCGGCAACATAAGGTCGGCTCGGTTTTGATTGCGACGGGAACGGGTACCCACTATACCGGCATCATCACGGAGACCGATCTGGTTCGAAAAGGGATTGCCCAAAACCTTCCATTCCATACCACCGCTTGTTTTCTGATCGGCTCTCCGATTATTGCAATCGAGATTGAAAAATCGGTGAACGACGCCAATCACATGATGCACTTCAACGGGGTACGCCATCTTGCCGTTTCTGAAAAGGGACAGATTGTTGGACTGCTTTCGGTGCGCGATCTGGTTCGTTACTTTTTAGAAGAGACCGACGGGGCCTTGGCTGCGATGGCCGATGTCTTTGAGCCTCTGACGGTTTTGATTCATCGCGATCTGCAAACAACCGACGAGGCCACCTCCGTAAAAGACGCGGCACAACAGATGGCATCAAAAAAGGTCGGCTCTCTGATTGTGACGACTCAGAGAAAACCGGTTGGAATCGTTACCGAGACCGACATGGCCCGTAAAGCCATTGGACACACACTCCCACCCGAAACGCTTCCAGTAAAGGCGATTATGAACGCGCCGATTATTGATATCGATATCAAGGCCTCGCTGCGTGAGGCGAACACCCTCATGGCGACCAAAGGGGTGCGTCACCTCGTGGTAACCGAAGCCGGGAAGATTGTTGGGATTCTTTCCATCCGAGACCTCATCGGGATGATCTCGATTCGGGACTTGCCCCGATTTTTCTCGACGCAAACGGCGTAAAAGCGACATAAAAGTCACTGGATTCCGGCTTAAAGATTGCCGGAATGACGGCATAATGTTGCTTTAATTATGAGACCCTTAATAACACTATTATGCGCTTCGTAGTATGTATCAGGGACGAACCTCGTGGCACTCTTTTTCAAAGGGACAGGCCATTGGTCGATCGGGGTGTGTCCGGGTTAAGGCCGCGCGCCATTTTGTAAAAACCGAAGAGATCGTTTTGTAGGTCGCCTCATCATCAATATCGAGCGCCGCGCCGCCCTCCTCCGTTTCCACCACCTTAAAGCGCATATCGATCAGAGACGATATCTCTTTTTCAACTCGGGAGAGCAGCAACGGGCGACGGAAAAAGCGCGCAAGCCGATGGAATCCAAAACGGGACGACAACACCGCCCCCTGCGCCATGAAATATAAATAAAGGAGCGATGCCGCTTGCCTGGATTGTAGCAGCAGGGCCACGACTCCCAATCGATTCCAAACCGATTTTTGACGTCGATACCGGTACATCGATTCCAAAACCCTGCCGGGCCGAGGACTCGACAAACGCGCAAGATGCAGATTGTTAATCCGATAAACTTCATCCCTTAAATACAGATACGGCATCTTAATCCCTAACGCTGTTTTTTTTGGATAAAACGGCTCAAGATGCGCGGCCGCGGTCATCCCCAAACAATAATCGTACCGATCCATGTCCGACCTCTCGATAAACGACGCAATCTCTTCCGGAGTCACCAGAGGAATATCGGAGGGCAAAAAAAGGACCGGTTCCGCTTTTTCGCTGAACGCAAGCGGGGAAACCGTCTCGGAACCGTTAGAAACTGATCGTCCATAAGCATATAAAATATTTTCAATGAGCCCCTCTTTTTGCTCCAGCACCTCGATCGTCTTTGAAAAGAGAAAAACGGGAAGCGCCTTTTCAATCGCCTCCATCAGTTGTTGTCGAGGACCGATGAGATAACATTTTTCGATTTTTGAAACCCGATCTAATGCCGCCAGGACATGAATAAAAAGCGGCCAACCCTCCAACGGAAGAAAGGCCTTGTTGATGCCGCAGAGGGGCGTCGTGTCTGTTCTATCCCCGGCCAAAATAATCGCGTTCATAAGCCCGTGTTTTCTTGTCGGGACGAATCGATTGGTTCAAGCAACTTGATAGATCAAGGGTCGAAAATGAGGCTTTGGTATTGGCTTGCGATTGGAACGTGCCGCTTCAAGCCATGCCTTTTTTGCTTTCAATACCTCCTGCAGCGCTTCCTCTGGCGTTTTGCCAAACGCAGAACAATGCTTCAAGTCGGGTATATCTGCAATGTATCCCTCGTCTTCATCGCTGTAAAAGAGATTGACATGATAATCCTTCATCGTTCGTCCTCCATTTGAAGATGATACTTCTCAATAATCTGCAGCAATTGTTTTACCTGATACGGCTTTGCTTTCCCCCCGACATTTTGAAGATTGACCAATTCTAACAGATCGGGATGCACAAAAATATGATGGCTACCATGAATACGATCTAACCGAAACCCAAACATCTCAGCCCCCGCAACGGCCTCTGAAAACCGTATATTTTTTGAACCTGATAATAGTTTTTGTAATAACTTGCGGGTCTTCATCTGTTTTGCACAATGGAGGGGCTTCCCTACTCTGATCCCCGATGGATTAGCAAGCCCCTCTCCTTGACCACCCGAAGGTTATAATAAAAAAAGCCGATCGCGAGGGCAAGATAACCACAATTTAACAGCGCGGCCTTAATCAGGCTGTCATAGGGGATTAGACCGGTTTCCAACACCGCGCGCATCCCTTCAAAAACGTGCGAAGCAGGCACCATTAGCGCCACCGGCTGAATCCAAACGGGCAGGATCGACACCGGATAAAATACCGCCGCGACCGGTTGAATCAAAAACCCCAGGCCCCAGGCCAACACCTCGGCCTCCTGTCCGTAACGTAAGATCGCCGACATGCTGATAATCCCAATCACCCAGCCCATGACCAATAAATTCAGTACAAACGGAATGAGCGAGATGCCAACAATAAAGAGATTAAACGAGTAGAACAGCCAGGCGAGGAGGGCGCTGGCGGCCCCTGCCGCAAGCATCTTCATCACACTGAGGGTCATCAGCGCGGCTAAAAACTCGCATGGGCGTATCGGGCTGACAAAAAGGTTCACCAGGTTTCTCGACCAGACCTCCTCCAAAAACGAAATCGATATCCCCTGCTGCGCGCGGTACAAGATGTCCCAGAGGATCAATGCCCCCAGGAAAAAGGTGACAAAACGGGGAAGACGCAGGTCGGAACGCTGCAGATAGACCGTGATAAATCCCCAGACCAAAAGGTCCATCAATGGCCAGAAAAAGATTTCCATGATGCGCGGGGTGGAGCGTTGGTAAAGATAAAGATGTCTGCGAATGAGCGCGGCGATTCGAGCAAAACTCATCGGTGATTTCCCCGGGCGACCTTCAGAAAAACATCTTCAAGGCTTTCCTCTTCGAAATGCTGCAACACCTCAGACGGCGTCCCCGACGCGATAATCCGACCCGCATTTAAGAAGATCACCCGATCGGAAATCTCTTGCATCTCTTTCATATTATGCGACGTGTAAAGCAGCGTCATGCTGTTCGCCTTTCGAATCGACTTTAAGAGGGTGCGTGTTTTATCTGCCATATCCGGATCGAGACTGGCCGTCGGTTCATCCAGAAAAAGCACCTGCGGCGCGTTCAAGAGTGATTTGGCCAACGAAAGACGGGTGAGCTGGCCGGAGGAAAGATGGCGCGTGAGGGTCGCTTTCAATGATTGAATCTCGAAGAGGGTCAGCAGCTCATCAATCCGAGCGTTTGGTCGCTTGATTCCGTAGAGCTTCGCAAAGACCAGAAGATTCTCCTCAAGCGTCAGCGAGGTCGGCATCGAAACATAACAGGACGAAAAATTAACACGGGAGAGAATCTTCTGCCGAGCGGTTTTCAAATCCATCCCGAGGATATGGATTTCGCCCGATGTCGGCGTAATCAGGCCCAACAGCAGTTGGATCAACGTGGTTTTTCCGGCGCCATTCGGGCCTAAAAACCCAACGATCTCGCCTTCTTCAACGGAAAACGAAACGTCGTTGACGGCCGTTACGCCGTTAAACGATTTTGTCAGGTGGTCGACTTGAATAACCGCCATGTTGGTTTACCCTTACTACGATAG
>CAZSME010000045.1:4018-8826 GCA_964607665.1 uncultured Nitrospirota bacterium
CGACGAGAGCGGTTTATTCGCGGCCCGGGTCCATGACACAGCGAAACCCGACCGTAGCCTCTTTGCGATGCGGGGCAACGGCATTCCGCTTGGTGACGCGGGTATCGTTCGGAATACTGTCCCAGGATCCGCCCCGAATCACTTTCACCTTTCCGTCATCCGGCCCCCTGGGAAGGGTCACCTGTCCGTCTTTATAAAAAAATTCGTCGTACCAGTCCGAGACCCATTCCGCAACGTTTCCGGCTGTTTGATAGAGTCCAAAGTCGGACCGACCCGCTTCGAAAGCATCGACCGGCGCGGAATAGGCAAAGCCATCCTCTCCGCCTCGAACATTGGCATATCCCTCTTTGAACGCGCCCCCCCACGGCCATGGGTCGGAGTCGGCCCCGCGCGCCGCGTACTCCCATTCGGCTTCCGTGGGTAATCGCTTCCCATTCCAAGAGCAGTAGGCCTCCGCGTCAGACCAGGAAACGCCGACGGCAGGAAGCGTCGGCCCATAAAGGTAGGAGACATCATCGTAGAAGACCATGACTTCCTGCGCGGGCCGCTTCGTCATTTTTACATATTTCTGATACTGGGCATTGCTGACCTCTTTCAGGTCAATCCAATAGGGTAAGAGGGTGATGGTTCGAACCGGACGTTCATCAAATTCGCCGGTCTCGTCTTCGGTGCCGCGTGTCACGGCCCCGCCTTCAATGTAGACCATCGGGGCCGGGTCGCCCCCATGCGCAACAATGTTGAGGGATGCGAAACGGGCCGGGTCGTGCGGGGGAACCGGTACAACCGCCTTTTGACTTGTTCGTGCCGATACCGCGTCGGAACGGATCGCCCTCATCCGAAAAATCGATGAGATCAGCATCAGCAGGAGGACGACTCCCAGGATAATCAGGGCCGGGCCTTCCTTCACACCAGTAGCCCAAGGACTTCTTCTTCCCGAACCAGCACGCACTCCCCGCCATCCACCTCGATAGTGCGGGCCGCGTACTGCTCATAAAGGATATGATCGCCCGGCTTTAGGACCGTTTTAACAAACGTTTTTTCTTCCTTCCCTTTGGCAACTTTTTTCGTCGTTTTCTTCGCGACCCATTTTCCTTCTCCAACCGCGATGACCCGGCCCTGTTCCCGGGTTTGTTGCGCCGAGTCGGGGATAATCAGTCCCCCGTGGGATCGCTCTTCCGCGTCATCCGGCTGTACCACCACCCAATCCTGTAACGGCTTAATCTGCATGCGGCCTCCTTATGTTAAAAACAGTTTGAAATTGCAATCATCATATAGTGGATTTGATGAAAAAGATCAACCCCCTTCTATCGGCGCTGCTCATTGGTTTATACTCCTCCCCTATGAACCACTGGGCCGATAAGATTGCCGATACGATTATAAAACGGCATCCGGGCGCGACGTTGACCTGCGCTTCGGGGATTAGCCCGTCAGGGCCGGTCCATGTTGGAAATCTAAGAGACATTATTACAATCGGATTTGTCGGAAAGGCCCTGCAGGAACGCGGCGTTCCGATCCGGCTGATTCATTCCTGGGACGACTACGATCGGTTCCGCAAGGTTCCGTCCGGGGTCCCGGAAACATATCAGGAATTTATCGGCAAACCGTTATCGAAAGTGCCCGACCCATTTGGCTGCCACAAATCGTACGCAGCCCACCACGAGGTTGCGTTCGAAACCGCCCTCTCCGAACTGGGAATCCGCGTCGAGTTTATCTATCAGACAGAACGTTACGAAAGTGGTATCTATCTGGAAGCGATTCGGGAAGCAGTGCAGAAAAGAGAGGCGATTTACGAGATATTAAGTCTGTTCAAAACAGAAGAAGGATCGGGGAAAGAGACCTATTTCCCTTTTACGATTTACTGTGAACGATGTGATAAAGAGACCTCGCCCCGGCCGCATCCGGACAACGAAATGGTCTTTTCCTATACCTGTCGGGCCTGCCGGCATGACGGAGAGGTCGACTTGAGAACGGCCCGAAATCTGAAGCTGCCCTGGAAGGTCGATTGGGCCATCCGTTGGCGGCATGAGGGGGTGGTGTTTGAACCGGGGGGAAAAGACCATGCGACCGCAGGCGGCAGTTTCGAGGTGTCCAGCGAGATTGCGAAACAGGTTTTTCATTATGATCCACCGATTTTTCAACCCTACGAGTTTATCGGCCTGAAAGGATTAACAGGGAAGATGAGCGGGTCATCGGGGATTCTTCTTACGCCGCAGGATGCGTTAAAGATCTATCAGCCGGAGGTGTTGCTCTGGGTGTTCGCAAAAATCGCCCCCAACAAGGCGTTTAATCTGGTTCTGGACGAGGGGATTTATCGCGTTTATGATGAGTTTGATAAGGCGCGCGAAGACCCGGCAGATCGAGCGATCCAACTCTCTTGCCGGCTCGATCATACGCCGCATCCCGCGCCGTTTAAGTCGTTGGCCAGCTTCTCCGGAATCGTTCATAAAAATTATGAGGCGATGGAACAGATCTTCAGTCGACTCGGAACCCCCCATAAAAAGAAGTGCTTTCAAGAACGCCTTTTGAAGGCCGAACAGTGGCTGGAACGCTACGCGCCGGAACAGCGTATGACGCTGCTCTCCACGCGGCATGACGCCTATTTTAAAACCCTCACCCCCGAAGAACAAGACTGGATCGTTCAACTCCATGACTGGCTGAAAACAGAAAAACCCACGTTAGACGAGGCGACACAGAAGGTGTATGATATTCCAAAGGCGGGAGAATCGGAACGAACCACGGCGCAACGCCGGTTCTTTCAGATTGTTTACATGCTGTTATTCGGAAAGGAGAAAGGCCCGCGACTGGGAACCTTCTTTGCCGCAGTTCCCACGGAAGATTATCTTCATCTGCTTTGTTTTAGATAATCCCCTTACTTTTTCGCAGCCAGCGCGGCGTCGATCTTATCCGAAAATACCTGTAACGGTTTTGCCCCAACCAGCCGTTCCCCATTGACAAAAAAGGTCGGCGTGCCGGTGACGCCTAAACGGCTGCCTTCTGCGATATCCTTCTCCACAACGGCCTTGTATTTTCCGCTGTCGAGCGCGGCGGTAAATTTCTTGATATCCAGATTGAGTTTCTCCGCGTGCGCAAGCAGGTTTTCCCGTTTCATGGCTGCGCGGTTTTCAAAAATCAAGTCGTGCATCTCCCAAAACTTCCCCTGTTCCCCCGCGGCCATCGATGCCTCATGGGCCAGAGGGGCGTCTTTGTGAAACGCCAATGGAAAATGTTTGAAAACCAAACGAACCTCTTTGGGGTATTTCTTTACAACCTCTTTGAGTGTTGGGATGACTTTGGCACAAAATGGACATTGAAAGTCGGAAAACTCAACAATGACGACTGGAGCCGATTCCGGACCCAACGCGTATGCCCCAGCCGTATCCACCTTCACCGGTGCGGGTTTCGTCGGGACGGGGGCGGGTGGAGAGGGCGGCGTATCCACCGGATGGGCTAATCCCAATGTTTCGTCAATAACCCGCTTAAAATCGCTTGCCGAACGTGCCCCGACCAACTTTTTTCCATTAATGAAAAAGGTGGGGGTATGGGTCACGCCGAAGCCTTTGGCCTCGCGGATGTCCCGGTCGAGCATCTCCTGAAGCCGAGGCTCGTGAAGCGTCCGGAGAAATTGGGGCAGATCCAGCCCCAACTCCTGGGCATACCGTTTCAGTACCTCCTCGGTGATCGCACCCGTATGAGCAAACAGCCGATCGTGCATCTCCCAGAACTTTCCCTGTTCCGACGCCGCTAATGCCGCCTTATGGGCCAGCACCGATTGGGGGTTCGTGGCAGAGGGATAATGCTTAAACAGAATACCGACCTCACCGGGATAGCCTTTAATAACCTCATCTAAAACGGAACCGGCCTGACGACAGGAAGGACACTGAAAATCGGCATATTCAATAATGGTGATCGGCGCCGCATCCACCCCTTTGACGTCACCGGCCTCTCCCCAGACGGGACTCATAAAAAACAGGGCCAACGCGACAATCCATCCCCGTATGCCAAACAATTCTGCTGACGTCATTTTCATAAAACCTTCTCCTTCGATTATTGTTTTAAAAAAGGTTAATGCCTTTCCCTACTTTACCAGGCCTTCTTTTTCGGATTCCAGGGCAGAAGCGATACGATCAACAACCCTCTGAATCCGTCTGACCTCGCTCGAAACAGAATAAAACATTTGCCAGAAATCGGTGTCCTGGGCCCCACCCTTGGGAATCATTGCAAAAAAGGCATTCACCGCGGCCAACGCATCATTAATATCATGGACCATGTCCGCGCCGGCCGCAAGAAGACTCATCGCCGTCAGCTGTTGCGTTTTTGCCATTGCCCGAATCGATTCAATATGATTGCTATAAAGCCGGTTCCACTCTTTGATCAGATGATATCGTTCGATTCCCCGCAAAACCTCTTCCTTTAGAATCTTCGGATCATACGGTTTACTATCGGCACGGTAGAGATGCGTGTAATGCATTGCCTCCGTGAGCAACATTGTATCCAGGTAGGCCGTTATTAATATCGTTATGATATCCGGACGTTCCTGAGAAGCTTTTTTTAACAACTCCACGCCCGTCATCTTGGGCATCCTCTGATCGGTCACCAACATCACAATGTCCGAATGCTTTCGGATCACCGATAATGCCTCTTCGCCATCCTGCGCGGTATAGATCGTTAGCTCCTCCTTAAAAAGCCGTTGGAACGTTAGGAGGGCCAACTCTTCATCATCCACAAACAAGACCCCGTAGTTTTTATAAGGACACGACGTCACCATAGATCACTCCTTATCCAATATTGCTTGCTTTCATGATGAGACG
>CAZSME010000046.1:0-7329 GCA_964607665.1 uncultured Nitrospirota bacterium
TGTGGATGACGTCCGTTTGGTGGGTTACTTGTGATTTGGGTTTGCGAGGTGCGCGTTTCGTCGGCATAAGTCGTCTCCGGATTAGTTTTATGGAGCAGAGTATCTACCATTTACTTATATGCCTGATAGAGGGAAAAAGCAATTTTTTTCCAATGTACAATACATTGACACCCCTGCTATACTGCATCGGGTTATTTAGATAATCTCCGTATTGGACCGAAAATCAATTTGACTTTTAATGATAAGAGGATTAAACCCGATGTATGCCAAAGGTTTTTGAATGGGGAGGGTATCGATTTCACTTTTTTTCAAATGAAGGATACCCACTGGAACCGATCCATATTCATGTGCGTAAAGGACCCAATAGGGCTAAATTTTGGATCGAACCAGCCCTTTCTTTGGCAAGCAATTATGGATTTACGAGTAAAGAATTGAACGAATTTAAAAATAGAATCGAAGAAAATAAAGATCTTATCAAGGAGAAATGGCATGAGCACTTTGACATTTGAGGCCTCTGCAAGTCGAGTTTGGTTTGACAGTGAAAATATCTGGGTTTGTTTGACGGATGGAAGACAGCTTGCGATTCCTCTCGTCTATTTTCCCAGGCTTCAAAACGCGACCCCTGAGCAGAAGGCGAGATATGAAATGAGTGGAGGAGGAACCGGCCTGCATTGGGAAGAGATTGATGAAGATATCAGCGTGCATGGCCTATTACTGGGTAACCGCGATCTAACGTATTATAAACGCCAGACATAATTGAGGTCCGTTTGTGACGTCAACCGCCGTGGCGCGGTTTTTTCCAAAGATCGACAAAAACCTGAACGTTCGATCGCAGCGCCTCTAAGTCAAACGGTTTCAGGATATAGTCCACCGCGCCCGCCGCATAGCCTTCAAGGATGTCGGCCTCGCTGCGGCATCCGCCGCTTAAGAAGATAATCGGCGTTTCGCGGGACCGTTCGCGTTGACGAATCCGTCTTGCAGTTTCAAAGCCGTTGAGTGTCGGCATCTGAACATCCATCAGAATAACCGCGAAGTCGGTGGAGAGCAGATGTTCCAACGCCTCGTGGCCCGATCGGGCCGTAACGAGATTGCAACCGAGGTCAACCAGCGCGGCTTCCAAGACCAGACGTTGATTTTCCTGGTCATCTACAATAAGAATGCTGGCCTCTTTCGTTTCGCGCATTGACTTCCCTCATGGAATTCTAAATAATAATTCTACAATAAAAAGGGTAAAACCCTATTGTTCAAATCGGACAAAAAATAGTTCAAATCGGACAAAATTAAATGCCCCTTATTGATCCCGATGACGTAAAAAAATCGTTTGTTTTGTTCGAGCATCGCCCCGCGGGTGAGGTTCCGTGGCATGCGCATCGATCGGCCCAATTGGTTTATGTGAACAAAGGGGTGATTCGTGTGCAAACAGAACAGGGGTTGTGGGTGATTCCACCGGAACGCGCGGTATGGGTTTTGCCGAATGCGCGACATGCGGTCAGCGCGTCGCTCCCATATTCCTTATGTACGCTTTATGTGAAACCGAAACGGATTCCGCTGCCGGCAACCTGTAAAGCCATTGCGATTTCGTCCCTCGTGCGGGAACTGCTTCTCGCGGCCGCGCAATTTGGCACCAACTATAAAAAAGGGGCGGTGGAAGAGAAGATCATCGATCTTCTCCTCTGTCAACTCGGCGCGCACACGTCCCTGCCGATGAAAGGCCTCTTTCTCCCCGAGCCGAGGGACGAACGGTTGCGGCGTATTACGAATTGGGTAAAAAACGATCCTACTGAAAATCATTCGCTGGCGATGATGGTGAAAGAGGCGGGGACAACGGAGCGAACGGTCGCCCGGTTATTTCAGCGGGAATTAGGGATGACGTTCGGCCGGTGGTGCCTTCAGTACCGCATTCTTACCGCGTTGGATCGGCTTGCCCGTGGGGAGAGTGTAACGGATGTGGCGCACAAGGTTGGTTTTACTGAGGCCTCCTCATTTATCAGTATGTTCAAACGTTCGATGGGTGAGTCGCCGCTGCATTATATTCGTCAGATGTCTTGAGTCGTGAGCGGTTATTCCCCTCCTCAACTGAGGAGAGGAATAATACCAGCAGGTTGTTGAAACGCTCTTCTTTTTAGGTCTGGAATCGGTTCCAATCGGGTATCATGCCCGAAACAGTTCACAAAGGAGGAAGAATCGATGAGCGGAAGCGCCGAAAAGCCGATGACGATGTTGTCGTGGGTATTGCCGGGTCAACGGGCTCCACACGACCATCCGCTTCGAAAGATGAACGCGTTGGCCGATGGCGAGCGGGCACGTTTATCGCCGCTTTGAGGGGTTATGAGAGGCGGAGTCGGAAAGAGGCGCATCGGCGGTTTCGGATTGCGCTAGAGCCGACTGCTGATGAAGAGGCGATGGCCATGTTGTTGGAACTTGCGCGCGGGTTATCACAACCCCCCCCACCGAACCTCCCCCTTCTCGGGGGAGGGATTGCATGTTGTTACTATTTCGGGACGGTTAATATGTCATGAACCCCTCCGCCAACCTCATGCCAGCGGAAGACCGGTCACGGCGCAGAGCCTCTCTCGCAGGGTATAGCCGGTTGCCAAGCCTCCCTCAATCGCAATGACCTTCTTCAAAAGGCGGGGGGATCGTGCTGTGTTCCGAAAGATCTGGTTTCGTAGGGCCGCCACGATCGGATTGGGCGATCCCCACAGGAGATGATATTCCCATGCAATTTTATGGAGCTGCTCCATTGGGGGTCGTCGGATCGCCTCGTATTGTTCCGGCAGACGTGAGGCCCTTTCGGAATCCGTGTTCATTTTGGAAAGAAGATCGGCCAGGGCAAAGGCATCCAGCATCGCCTGGGTCACCCCCTGGGCCACATGCGGAAAGAGGGTGTGGGCCGCATCCCCCATCAGGACCAACCCCGGCATCCCCCATTTTAATGCGCGCAGGGTAGGGCAGGGCGCCACCCTCACCGATGCCCATTGGTTGATTGGGGCAAGAGACGGACGCAGTTGCGGATCGATTTGAATCATTCGGTCGGTCAGTCGTTTGATCCCCTCGCTTTGCAAGGTCTCAAGACGGCGGCCTCCATTCATGTAAAAAATAACCATCTCCTTTGCAGAACGAGGAAAGAGGCCCAAAAGCTCGCCCTGCCCAAGATAGTACCGGGTATCCCGATGGAATCCCTCGGGCCGTTCCACCAGCAAGGTCATGATCGGCGTTCGGGCCGTTCGCGTCTTTACCGGTATGGATGCCGCCTGCCGAACCAGAGAAGATTTTCCGTCGGCCCCCACCGTCAAGCAGGCCATGACCTCAACCGTTTTACCCTCATGCCGAAACCTCACCCCGCGGACAACGCCGTTATCGTTGATCAGCGAATCAAATTCGGCCCCCCAGAGAAGCGAACCCTTCTCTTTACAGGAAAACTCACGGATGAGCAGCGACTCCAGGACGAGAGAGGGGATGATCAGGTTGGTCCATCCCCGTGGGCAGGAGAGGCCGACCTTTCGGTAGTCGGCGTCGAGCAACTTCTCCCCGCCGATCGTATAAAAACGAAAAACGTCGCAGGGATAAACGTCCTCTTTTGCAAGCGGTTCCAAGAGACCGATTTCATCAAGCAAGGCCAATCCCTGTGGACCGATGATTGTCGGAAACGGGGTGGATGTTGGCTCGGGCCTTCGGTCTAAAACAAGGACCGAGAGATGACGACGTGCCGCAAGAAGGGCTAAAACCATCCCGCCGATTCCGCCCCCCACAATCACCAGGTCGGTCTTCAACGCTTGTTGAGATTGATCTGTTGCCATCTCCTCTTCTTGAAACCGCTCGACTTCAGGGTAAGAGATTATCTCAAATAATGTTCTTCCCTCGATGATCTTTGTCATGGAAGGAAGGGGGCACGGGGAAGGTCGCGTTAGATGCTTTGTTGATGATATCTACGTTTTTTGCGTAATAAAGCAATATCCTCTTGTCACTCCAATGCTTCTTTGACAAGATCACGCATTTTCAATGACATTGAAACACCCTCTTTCGTCGAGAGATGATCAATGGTCTGATAGAGGGATTCCTCAAGTACGACATTGACCCTTGGATTCTTCGTAGGCATTTCAGCGACCTCCTTTATACTGGGCCCGGAGTGTATCACTATTGAAACACCATTTCAATCGTGAAGGTCAGGAAAAAGGCCGCAAGGAGGAGAACGGGAGAAGGTCTGCCGGTATCTTCGAGGTGGCAAGGGCCTTTGCGAGGAGGGAGGCGGTTGCCGGGGCAAGGGTAACGCCGCGTCCTCTATGCCCGGTCGCTAGAAAATAACCCGGAATCGATGTAGGCCCAATCAAGGGGAGGCGATCCCGGCGGGTCGGACGGAGTCCGGCCCTGGCCGAGACAAACCGTTGCGCCAATCACCCGGGCAGGATCCGATCGGCACGCGCAAGAAGCTGAAACACCCCCCCGCCGTGGGTGTCGGCGAGAGAAGGGAAGTCGATTGGTTGGTGGTGCCCACCCGAAGGAGTCCCCCCTATGAGGAACCAGATAAGTCTATGTGGGCCCATTCCACGTTCTATCGGTAATATGTACGTTTTTCTGTAGATCATTCATTGAGTGAAACGCATCTTTTGGCTCACCGCGACCAGCGGGAGCGGTTTGTTCGCCTCCGCCCGTCGGTGGTCAACAACACCCCGACGCCGGATCGCAACCATTACCGGTAATAGGATGACCGGCAGGATCGGTAACAACGAATGAGGTCGAATAGGGCGGCATCGACAGTTTTGCCGCGGTGTCGGTACAGACCTCAACCGGCGCATTACGCGGGAACCAGTGACCCTCCTCGTCGCTGATACCCTTGAATGGCCCCAGATAGGTCACAGTTTGGCCGATGTAAACACAGCCAGCCTTCTTCTCATATTTATAGCCGCGCACAGTTACCGAATAGAATCGGTACCCTTCCACCTCCTTCCAGAAGGTTTTCTTCAACACCTGAACGCCGTAAAAACCCACCCGTTCCAGGTAAGATAAAAACTCCTCTTCGGTCAACGCGCCGCTGATACATTCCCCCCAGAGCCGGGGGTCCTTCCGTTGATGCGGCGGCACCTGCCGATCGGCCACAATATCGGCCAAAACAATCCGACCATGATCTTTAAGTACCCGCCACATCTCAGCAAAGACCCGTTTTTTGTCTGGCGAGAGATTGATGACACAGTTGGATGTGACTAAATCCACCGAGTTATCTTCCACAGGAATCTCCTCCATGAATCCCTCGCGAAACTCCACGACATCGTATCTCAAATTGGCCGCAACCGCACGTTGCGCCTCCCGCGCGATCTTTAACATCTGCGGCGTCATATCCACACCGATCGCCCGGCCGGTCGGCCCGACTTTCTTCGCGGCAATAAAGACATCAATCCCCGCGCCGCTCCCTAAATCGAGCGTGGTTTCTCCGGGTTGTATCTGGGCGGAACCGATGGGCGATCCGCAGCCGTAGAAACGTTCGATGACGGCGGATGGAATGTGGGCTAAATCAGACGGATCGGGGGCAACGGGGCAGCAGAGTTCCTCCGACGGCGTCTCCGCGGCAGCCCCGTAGAATTGGCGAACGACTTTTCGCGGCGCGTCCAGATCAAACGACAGGACGCATTCCGACCGGGAAGTCAGCACCTCGCCGGGTGTCTCGTCGGTCGCGCAGGTGATCGCCATCTCCCCCATGCCGGTGTAAAGCACCGGCGCATTAAACCCCGATTTTCCGTTTGAGACAAACCGCTTGCGTTCCTCGGTGAGTTCTGAAAATCCATCGGCGAACATCGCCTTGTGCAGCTCACAGTAAGGGTCATGGGCCTTGATCGATCCCTCGTAAAAATAGGCATGCTCCAAATCCCCGCCGCCGCAGAGAAATTTAATCGAGCAGCCCTGGCAGATCGGTTTCTCTTCCACGGTAGCCTCCCGAAACGATTGGATCACGGGGCTTGTGTCCCAGATTTCCTTAAGCGATTGGTTCAGGATGCTCCCGCAGTACAGTTCCGGCAGATTCGCCATGGCGGCGGAGGGATAGACGCTGCCGTCGGAATAGATGCAAAGACTCGATATGGCGGCGCTGGCCAAATCCCGTTTCGTGCCCGCGGGATAGCGCAACCGAGCCTTAATTGCCTCATGGTTGTCAATCAGGACGCTGGATGAACGGCCCACCTCCCGCGCGCGGCGAACGACTTCGATAACCTGCTCAATCGATGGCGTGCAATCAAAGCCTTGCTGATTAGGTTCTTTGTCTACATCGTTTGCATAGAGTATCTTTTTTTGGGGTAATGACGTCGGATTGTTCACCGCGCCCAACGGGCGCGGTTCGTTCGCAGGCGGCCGTGCCGCCGCCCGGCCCCGCTTGTGCAGCCAAAGCAGGTGGTGGAGCGTACCGCCCAAGTTTCCTACTAAACGGGTTACATTCGGAACATCGTCTACGTTGGTCTTGGTGATCACCGTGCTCACGGCAACGGAGAGTCCCGCATCGATTGCCGATTGGATACCCTCGACAATCTTTTGGAAACTGCCAGTTCCCCGGATCGGATCGTTGATCGCAGGGGTGGAACCGTCGAGGCTAATCTGAAGGCGAAGCCGCGTGGTATCCCGTTTTTTTAACTCTGCCAACTTGTCATCGGTCAACAAAATCCCGTTGGTGAGAATTGCCACCTCCGCTTTAGGATCAAACAGCATGGCGTCGATCAATTCAAAGAGGTCTTTGCGGAGAAAAGGCTCTCCGCCTGTTACGAAAAACCGACGGGTGCCGAGCGTTTGCGCCTCGGCGATTATCTTCAGGAACATCTCCGTCGGTAATCCGCGGTCTCCATCGGGACCGGAAGAGACCAGGCAATGGCTACAGGCCAGGTTGCAGGCGTTGTTGGTATGCAGCCAGAGTTCTGAAAGGGTCGTGCGACCCAGATGGGCCGTACGACCGGCGTAGGGCGCGCGGGTAATCGGCTCCGGGGAGAGTATCTGTTGGCGCAGGGCATCCTGGGTGATTGTCTCGACATGTTGCCACGCCTTTGCAAATGCATCGTTCGTCTCGGCGGCATAGATGCGAACCACGTCGCCAAGCGTCCGTTTCCCATCGAAAAGCGCCAGAATACGACTGCCGGCCTCGCCGGTGCCGGCCCAATTCGGGCCGGTCGGGTCGAGTAAGACAACATTGTCTTTAAAGCGCATCGTCTCAAGGACCGGTTTGTGCAATATCGTGGTGTTGGTTAGGATCATACGGCAGATCCCCTTCGTTTTATACAGGTGCATCATGTTGAAAACAGCTTACACCATTGGTCATAGGCGAAGATGTAGGCCGACTTACGTTTTGCCCTTTTT
>CAZSME010000046.1:7429-8823 GCA_964607665.1 uncultured Nitrospirota bacterium
TTTGCCCTTTTTCTTTTTAGACTCTTTGTTGATGATATCACCATTTTTTGCGTAGATAATTTGTGTGACTCGATCTTGCCCAGACCGACCAACGGCCGGGACGCCGGCTGCGGGAGCGACACGCGTGCTGCCCCCGTGGCGGCTCAGTCGTAGCCGCCGAACATGAACAGGGAACAATCCTCGTCGGTGACATTCATTAAGGCGTGCAGATTGCCGCCTTTTAGCATCGCCATCTCGCCCGATTTTAACGTACGCACTTCAAAACACCGCTCCCGATCGTCCATTTTGCACCAGTCTCCAACAACCATCAGGCCCTGCCCTTCCATCATCAGGAAGACCTCCTGATTATCTCGATGACGATGCAGCCCAATACCACAGGTCGGCTTTAAGATATGCAGGTCCATATAATCCACGGAAAAGAAATTTTCGTATCGTTCCCACGGCTGTTTATTGCCAAAGGCGTCGAAACTCCAGGGGGCGATCGTACGTCCCAGTTCCGGGCGTCCGGCATACCGGCCATAATTGGAGATCAGATTTCGGTATTCCAGGAAGCCGACCCCGCCATGCGGATTCGGGCTAATGCCGGTGCCGAGGTAATTGTTCCAGCCGCGTAACGTCATATTGAAGGCGTATTTATAGTTTGTCCCCTCTTGGGAATCCCAAACCGTTTCGGCGAAATTGGTCCAGGCCATTTCCACGTTGAGGGGCAAAATCGGGTGCATCGTGTTTTCAGGATGGAGATCGACCAGATATTTGTCGTTCAACACGTCCCGATCGAAATCGGTTGCAGTTCCCTTAATCAGATCGCCCCGTATCAGCAGCTCTCCACGTTCCTGGGCATGGAGTCCCTTTTCATCCAGTTGGTTTCGAATATCAAACCCGGGATCGCCCCAAAGCTCCACTTCGTACCAATCGGTCAGCGGATTGTACGGGACAGAAATATAGTGCGGTGAGGCCACATTGCCCACCCGCATCCAGAGTTTGATCTTCTCCCCCAGTTGATGATTGGCCGCAACCGATAACTTCGAATCGACACCGCCCCGATAAGAGACGCGCAGAAACGGTCCGATCCAATCGCCGATCTGAACCCATCCCCGAACCAGCCGGGTATCGGTTGTGAGAAACGCGCTCACATTCTGCTTCTGGAAATCGGTTTTATTGTCCTGTTGTGTGGGATCGAGATTATTGGCATCGGACCCCGACGGGCCGTACATCGAAAGATGCTTAAAAGGGAACAGGTACTGAAACGAGTTTTGCAGATAAAACTCCCGTTCTGCGGCCAATTGACCCTTTTCAATCAGGCTGACGAGTTTCAACAGCGGGTTGTCCCGGTTGTAATCGGGTGAACCCCCTTCCGGCACTTTAAAAACCGCGTCACTGTGGATGATATTCAT
>CAZSME010000047.1:0-8789 GCA_964607665.1 uncultured Nitrospirota bacterium
GTGAACGTCCCATCGGCACCGGTCGTTGTCGTCCCAACCACTCGGCCCGAACTGCCTGACCCACTATTTTCACCGCTGGAGCTTGAGGCAGTGATAAGGTTCACGGTCGCACCCGCAACCGGCGTGAAGAAATCGCCATCTCCTATAGAACAACCGGCCACAACCCCTTTAATCGTCGCGGCCAGCTTACCAACATTGACGTCGGCATTGGTGACCAAGCCATCTACCGGCGTGTCGTGGTTTGATGCGCTTGTACAAGCAACACTCGTTGTTGCTCCACTGTCGTCGAAAAGTTTATCGCAGGTCGAATCATTGAGAGAAGTATATTCCACTTCGACATCCTGATAACGAAAATCAGGATACCGGGTGGTCGTCGTGGTGAGCGTCATATTAACCGGAGAGGTCACCTGTCGCAGGTCGATTGTCATATCATATTTTCCTGAAATCGTCCCATTTAACGCATCGGTTGTTGCCGGAACATGAAATAGGACATACTGACCATCTTCACCCGTCACGGCTTCTGCAACTCCGATCGAGACGCGCGCGTTCACAATCGGCTCCAACGTTACGGCATCACGAATCTTGCCCTGAATGGTTCCAACCGGCTTAAAAGCTCCCGAAGAGGGATTTTCTACTGACGTCGTGACACTGCCTTCATCCGCCTCTGAACAGCCGGAAATAAAAAGGGTTGCGACAAACAAGCCAACGAGCATTTTGAAACTCAACGTTTGGGCTATATGGGTCATCTTACTCCTCCTTGGTTTATGTTAGTGTTAATGGCAAATTCAGTAAAACTGCGACGGACTATATTCTTAAAATAGTGAGATTGTCAAGGTTTTTTGAAAAGTATTTTTTACAAAAAAATCCCTCTGTCTCTGCATGGCTGCAAAGACAGAGGGATCGATCTATCTGCCCCGAATTATGGTTACGTCCCGGTCGTGGTGTCCGAAGCCGCAGGGTCGGTGGGATCAACCGGCACCGGTCCGCTTTCTACCGCAACGGCAAAGAAAAGGATCTGCCGGTCTGGATTATTGATGGCGCGCCTTCGGCTTTCGAAGAAGCCGGCCATATGAATCTCCTGACCCACGAGGCTGATATCAAAGACAATCCCATCGGGGTTGTATAGATAGTCCGACAAGATCACCTTCAGATCGAAGTGATCGCAATTTAGCGTAAGACTCTCGCCATTATCACCAACCAAGATCGTCTCGGCCGCCGTGGCGACGTTCGTACAGACATCAGCGAGCCGGTCAAACCCGTGCATTCCCTCAGACACCCTCAGGATGAGGCTTCTCCCATCCTCCGCGACGGAAACAACCTCTCCGCCCAGATGTCTTACGTGTGCCCGTTTAACCTTAAACGCCTTCACCCGAATGGGATTCGGATCGTCATCGGTAGGTGTATGCGGCACCATCAGGCCAAAGACACCGACCGCATCGCCTCGGTCAAGATCGTCGCAGCCAATTTCGACGCCATCTCGCCTAAAGAGTTTGGCCCCGCTGATATCCACAATGCCGGATCGGTGCGGCGCAAGCTCGATACCGGCCACCCTCAAGCGATGGAGATGCCAACTCGGATTGGCCACTCGAATCAGATGCTCCGCACAGTTCGGCTCATCAATAATGAACCCCCTGAATCGCTCCGGTTGGATGACAATGAACCGGGCGTCAACCGTTTGCAGATCGAGATTGACCCCACCCCTCACAAACACAAGCTGGCCATTGGTCAAATCGCTGGCTGTTAGCTCCATTCGGGGATGTTCCAGCGCGATATGGGTTGCATCGGTGTAAGACACGGTGACTTGCCGGATATCTTGCGCGGTATGTTCCGCATCACGGTCATGTCGCTTCCAGAAAACAAGTTCAAACGACTGGGCCGTTGGATCAAGTTGGGTAATAACACCGCGAAGGGCACGATGATCCTTCGGAAGAATAAGGATATGGCGGGCCTTTAAGACATGATCTCTAATCACGCCGCCGACCTCCACGATCTGACCCTTCGTTAAGTCATCAAACGTGACCGCACCGCTGAACGTATGGATTGTGGCCTCACTGGCGTCAACGGGTATAAAGTGGCGACGGCCATGATGCTTCAGTACGAAGCTTTGCGGATTGTCCGGAATCCCAGGAATCTCGACAATCCCCCCCTTGATCTGTCTGATCTCAATACCGTCGGGATGGGTCGTGTCATCAACACGTATAACATCCCCCACCGGTCTGAAGATCGGCCGTCCCGTGGTCACGTCGATCTGGATCGAGGCCTCAACGTCAATATCAATCTGAACGGTTGCCCCATCACCCTCCGAAACAACCACACCTTCATTCAGTGAGATCGTTAGGATAGGGTTCGACAGATCAATATCGTCGTTATCGAGTACCGTATCATCTAAAAGGGTGATCTCCGGATTGGAAAGGGTCAATGCAACGGTGCTGATTGTTCCGGCCGGAAGCGCCGCGTCGGTGAGCAAATCACTCACCTCGTCGAGTTCCAAAAGGTCAACCCGAACAGGAAGATTGTCGGGAAGCGGAACATCAACGACGACGCCGTTATCCATCGTAACGACGATTGGGCTCGCAATATCGATCAGGACGCTTTTGAAATCGTCGCTGGGGGCATCGGTCAAGAGAAATGTGGTCTTTTGACTCGCGTGTTCGATCGTTTCCGTAATGGTGTCTTGAGACGCCTCGGCGTCGGTGATAATCTCCTCATCAACGGCGGCAACGAGGTCTTCTTCGATCGCAGCCGTGAGTGTTTCATCGGTCGACCCGGTCGAAGTTTTATCGGTCTTCGCGACATTGGTCGCGCCGCATCCAATAAGCCAGATGACGCTTATCATCAGCAAGAATATGTTTTTGACGTTTTTCAGGTTAACGGTTTTCATTGTCTTCTCCTTTTTTTATTTATCCTGTTAGGACTGTCGAACTCCACGTTGGTTGGTTGGTTGGTTGCTTCCCTTTCATGAGATTAGACAACCTGGAATGGAATTCGTTTAAACGTCTTTAAAAATTATTTTGCGGTATGGCTCACAGTTCCCCTGTTAGGGAGACGGCGAGGAAAAAAGGCACACGGCGTATTTCCCCTGAGGGGGTTCTGATCTCTTTACTGCTGAAGAATCCGGCCACACTGACATTCGTGTTAATCAGGCCTTCACCAATAGCAATATTCCCCGGGTTATGTAAAAACGCCGATAAGACAACCCGAAGCCGGAAATGCGTACAGTCAAAACCTTCCAGGGCGGTACAGCCCCCCTCGACCGGTTGTTCAAACCCATATTCCCCGGTGGGCACCTTCAGTATCAGGACAGTAACGTTTCTCTCTCCCTCTTGTACCGGCTCCACGGAAATCACCTTTCCCGCGACATGATCCAGCGCAACCTCGTTGACCTCAAAGGCCTTTACCCGAACGCCGTCTGTTGTTGGCCGTAGCTGTCCGAGAATGCTTACGGCCATCCCTCGGTTCAAATCAGTGCAGGTCATCGTCTCGTCATTGAGATCGGTCAGTGTTGCCCCATCGATCTCTACAATGCCCGTGTTGTGATCCAGCGTGACACCGGCCCGTTCCAGCCGACGCACCTCCTTAAACGGATAGAGCACTCGGATCAAACCGTCGGTACAGTTTGGTTCTTCTGCGACAAAACCCCTGAAACGTTCCGGTTCGATCACAATAACCCGCGCGTTAACGGTACCAGTATCCCCATGCATCAGGCCCCGAACGGCAACTCGCTGGCCATGGGTTAAATCCGCAGATGTCAATGTGGGGGCGGTTATCCGACTAGGAACATCCAATAAAATGGCCGTGTCATCGTTGTAGTTCACGGTTACCGAAATCGGATCGGCCCCCTGATCCTGCCGGTTTAAGAACTCCAGCACAAATTTCTGTTGGTCAAGACCGGTGACCACGCCCCGAATCGCGCGATGATCCTCCGGCAGCATGATGATTCGGCGCGCCTTCAGGATATGTTCGTGCGTAATCGCCCCATCCACTTCGACACGTTGACCTTCCTTCAGGGCGTCAACCAAAACTTTTTTTCCAAAATCGAAGATTTCAGCCTCTCTTGCATCCACCGGTAAAAAGAATTTTCGGTCCGGATGTTTGAGTAAGAAGCTCTTGGGGTTCCCCAGAATACCCGGAATTTTTGCAACAGCCCCTTTGACCCGCTTCGCCTCGACACCATCGGGATGTTCCGATTGATCAATACGGGCTGCAGAGCCCCGTGGCCGGAAAAGGGGTCGCCCGCTGCCAGTCACATCAATACTCACCGAGTTCGCCACATCAATATCAATCTGAACCGTAACCCCCTGGTTTTCTATGATCGTCACGGGGGTCGATAACGTAATCTCCAAATTGCCGGTCAGATCAATCCCACTGGAGTCTATCGTCGTGCCATCCACGAGGGTGATTTCCGGATTCGCCAGCGTCAACGTGATTTTTTGTATCGTACCGGCGGAAATCACCTCGCTCGTTAACACCTCGCTTAACCCGTCTAATGCTAAAAGATCAACACGAATCGGCCGATCTTCGGGGAGGGGGACATTCGCCGCGCCGTTGTCCAGCGTGACGACAATAGGGCTTTTAATATCAACGATGACACTTTCGAAATCGTCGCTTACGGCATCGGTTAAAAGAAAGGCGGTCTTAAAGGAGCCGGTTTCGATCTCCTCAATAATCTGTTCTTCCTCCGTAGGCTCTTCCGATACGACGGAGTCTGGGTTGCCGCTCGATTCACAACCCCATAACCAAATGATGCTTGTCGAGAGTAAGAGTACCTTTTTAAAATAGCTCATGGCCTTCTCCTGTTTTCCATTCGATGCCGTCGTTCCTTCTGGAGGATATCACGCAACTCTTCCTTAAATCTTCGTTGAAACAGCAGATATTTTGCCTGTTGCTCCGGCGTGAGATGCGTCTTAATCAACGCCTTTGTCTCCTCTTTTAACCGCTCCAGCGCGGCATCGTTTTCTTCAATCTGCTTCAATATCTCCCCCAACACCGCCTCGCTTGCATTGGCCTTTGACCGCTGTTTTAATGTTCTTAAAAGTGATAATCGCTCTTTTCCGATCGCCCTCTTTTTTTCGTCAATCTGGTTGAGTTTCGGTGCCAACGCATCCATTGTTTTCCGATCAACCTGTAATTCGGCCTGCATCCGATCAAGACGGATTTTTTGAACCCGAACCCAAAGGTCCAGCCAATCCCCTTGCCCTGCTTGATCGGCCTCCAACACGTCATGATCACTCCCCTCCTGGGCATGAAGCTCCGCCCCCGAAATACCCCACAGGGTGAGTGCCAATAAAATGAAGATTGTTTTGACCCACTTCATGGTCGTCCCCTTAAAACACCAACTAAATGTCCATCATTAAATCCATCTCATCGCCTTCATCGTCCATCAGGTCAAAAAAGACCTCCGCCCCCTCAGTATCAGACAAATTGGCCTGATGAACCAGCTGTTCCAACGGGGACAGCCTGTTTTGAAACAAGAGAGACAGTCCCACAACCACGGTCGCGACAACCGCGCACGCATATGCCGCTCGCAGCGGGGTGAAATCGAAAAGCCCCGCCAACCATCCTGCGAATCGTGGCGTTAATCGACTCGGGGCTTTACGCTCCAATGCAATGGATCGTTTCACGGAAGCGGTCAAGTCATGCCAGAAGACCTCACCCGGATCGTCGACCTCGACTTGCTTAATCTCACCGATAAACTTTATCAGTGAAACCCGTTCCCGTTCGCAACGGTCACACCCCGCAAGATGGGACCGAACCGCTTCAATCTCTCCCGTGCGAAGGGTCTGCTCAACATATTCGAGCAGCCTATCGGATATCGCCTGACAATTCATTCCACTCCCTCCAACATCTTTCGAAGGCTTCGTACGCCATGATGATAGTTGGCCCGGGCCGTTTCCTGCGCGCAACCCAGCAGGTCTGCAATCTGTTCATACGAATAACCTTCATAAACCCGTAAGACCAATGTCATCCGTTGCTGATCGGGTAGTCGTTGAACGGCCTGTTGAATTTGTTTTGCCCGCTCACGCTCATCAAGCGAGTCCAGCGGCAGTCTCTCCGAATCAATCACTTCGATCTCTGTAATATCCAGCATGTCAGGCAGCCTCGTCCTTTCTTTAATACGATTCCGACAGAGGTTAATCGCAATCTGATAGGCCCATGTCTTAAAGCTCGACTCCCGCCTGAACGTCGAAAGGGAACGAAAGGCGTTCACGAACGTCTGCTGGGCGATATCGGCGGCCTCCTCGTGATCGGATAGGATTCTCATCGCCGTAAAATAGACCGGTTTCTGATATTTTTCAACCAGTTTGGAAAAGGCCTCCGTATCGCCCTGTAATGCCCGATCGACCCACTCTAAATCCACGTTGACCCTTTAACCCGTCCATACCTCATTAGACACCACCCAAGGGAAAATGTTTAATCTGATTTTTAACGAATATGCCGGACAAAAGCAAAGGGGCTAAATTGACACCCCATGAAACGGCGTGGCAAAATCGGCGAAGGTTAGGGAGGTCGTTCGCGTATGGTGGAGATCAGCCACCTTAAAGATATTTTAAGCACGCTTCGGATTTCCGCTCGGAAGATCGATCTCACCCCGCTGGCGGGCGATGCTTCAAACCGGAAATACTATCGCGTTTCATGGGAAGAGAGCGCCCCGCCGCAATCACTCATCCTGATGGTCATGGCCGATCCCGAACCGTTTAAGGCCTCGGAAGAGGCGGTCACCGGCGCCCCCTCCACAATCACCGAGCTTCCGTTTATCAATATTCAACGTCATCTTCAGGCCTGTGGTGTGGCCGTGCCCGAGATGATTCATTACGCGCCCGATGTGGGATGGATGCTTCTTGAAGATATGGGAGACACCCTGCTTGCCCACGAAGTAACCCGGCAGCGTGCCAACAGGGAAGCGGTCTCACATCTTTACCAAAAGGCCCTTGATGAGTTGATCAAAATCCAGCATCAGGCAACGCCCCGAACGAAGATGCCTTGTCTGGCCCATGACCGTGCGTTTGATCAATCGTTGCTGATGTGGGAGTTCGATCACTTTATTGAATACGGGATAGAGGCGAGAGGGGAGTTTTCCATTCCGGACAAGAAAAAGCAGGCGATTCGGGCCTATTTCTCCGATATTGCGTTGCGACTGGCCACACAGCCGCAGGTGTTTACCCATCGGGACTATCACAGCCGAAACCTGATGATTCAGAACGGCCGGATTCGCGTGATCGATTTTCAAGACGCCTTGATGGGGCCCTGCCAGTACGACCTTGCTTCTTTATTGCGAGACGCCTATATTGATCTGCCGGACGAGGTCATCGATACCCTGATTGCCTACTATCTCGCACGGTGGCAGGAGACCGGTGGAGGGACGCTTCCCAAAGAGATGTTTCGGGAGTTTTTTGATCTGATGAGCATCCAGAGAATGCTCAAGGCGGCCGGCCGGTTTGTCTATATCGATCGGGTGAAGAAGAACAGCGCGTTTCTTCCGTATATCCCGAATGTATTGGCCCGCGTGAAAAACATCATGGAGAGGATCAATCGCTTAAAACCGCTGCGCGATCTGCTTTCTCCCTATGTGCCGGAGCTGCAATGAAGGCGATGATTCTGGCTGCCGGTTTTGGAAGCCGGCTTCGGCCCCTCACCGATCATCTCCCCAAACCGCTTCTTCCGATCGGAGACCGGCCTCTCATCCATTACCATCTTCTCTTGCTGAAGAAATACGGGATCACCGATGTTTTGATCAACTTGCATTATCATGCGGAAAAAGTGGTAAAGGCGTTGGGGGACGGCTCCCTGTTTGGCATGCAGATTACCTACTCCGAAGAATCAACGATTATGGGAACCGGGGGGGGGATCAAGAATATGCAAGCGGCATTAGGGGATGGAACCTTTCTGGTGATGAATGGGGATATCCTGGTCGATCTTGATCTCGACAAGCTGGTTTTGTTCCATCAAAAGAAAAAAGGGGTGGCCACGCTGGTGCTCCGAAACGATCCGGATATGGCAGAATATGGCTTAATCGAGGCGGACACCAATGACCAGGTCCGGAACATTTTGGGAAAGATCGCGTTTCGGAAAGGCCGGCTGCGAAAACGGATGTTTACCGGGGTGCATGTGATGGAGCCACGGGTGCTGGACTATATCCCCGATCGAAAATTTTATTCGATTACCGATGCCTATATTGAGATGATTCGCGCCGGAGAAAAACTCTTTGGCTATTCCACACGCGGATACTGGGCCGATATCGGCGTACACAAGCGGTATCAAGAGGTCCATCAGGCGATGAAAGCGGGGAAGATTCCATTCCACCATCTTCGTCTTAAATAGTAGGGGCGGCCCCCTGTGGCCGCCCAGAAGCCCAGGGCAGACAAAAAGGAGGAAATTAAAATGCCGGAAAATCCGACCGACACAACGAGCGAGGTAACGGATGATTTAGTCGCGAAGGCCCTTTTACGACAGGCCTACGAAAAGACATCACGATGGGGAACAGGGTTTCCGGGGTTTACAGCCGACTTAACCTTAAACGATAACGGGAAAACCTATTCCGGGCAGGTTTCGGTCAAATCCCCCAAAGAGACCGATGTCCGTTTGGATGTTGGCCCGGAAGGAGAGGCGCTGTCGACCTGGGCAAAAAACCAGATCGGAATGATGGCGGTGCATCGCGCCTCTCGACCGTTTGAAGAGGCGGATGGAAAATATAAGCTGACGTTTGCCGATGCCGATGAGACACACCCGTTGGGCCGGCAGATTATCATTCATGGGGATGGAATGAACTCGCGCTATCGCATTAAAGACGA